>JABSOH010000015.1 GCA_013216065.1 Alphaproteobacteria bacterium | reverse complement strand
TACATCGTCACACCGTATTTTTTCGATCTTGGCCTTGATAAGAACCTCTTTATCACCCCAACCCTGGCCACCAAAGCCAGAGCGGTCACCCATCTACACTACACTCAGGCATTCGACACTGGATCGGCAACACTCAATGCCTCTTACGGCCGATTAGACCTCGGCAAAGGTGCTGGAAAACAAGCCGTAGGACACTACGAAGCAAGCCTCGTCCTGCGTCCTCAACCCAACGTCGAGGTCGGCGGCAGCTTGCGCCATAACTCTAACCCTGGCTATCTCGCACGCCTGCCGATAAAGTCTTCTACCTTCACTACTTTATACTCTTCGGATCTCTACTGGCGTCAGTACGGGCTAAATCATCCGCGCAATCGCCTTGAAGCCACCGCCATTAGCTATCGAGATCATCGCTCCAGCGTGACTGTCGATCAAGCACCGCGCTTTGTTCCAGAACTCAACGGTCAGTTCTACGGCGATACCGATGCCTACGGCGGTCGCTTTCAACACAATTTTGCCGCCCGCCACATCCAACAGGAAGAATTCGCCCACACCCAGAGCCTTAGCGCGGCAAGCAATTATCAAATCGGGCGGGTGCATCGTTATGGAGTCGTTGGCAACTATCAAGCTGGCGTTGATTTAAGCTATTTCCGCTACCGCTCAGATCGTACTGGACTGAAATCTGGCAGCAAAATTCTGGCTTATCCCCGCGCCCATGCGAGTTGGCGTTTGCCGTACCAACGCGATTTTGACAATGCCACCGGAGTCTTTGAACCCATTGCCGGCTTCAGCGTCACACCCGGCGCAATTAATTCCAATACTCTACCCAATCAAGACGCGGGACTGCTCGCCAATAACGAGACCTTATTGTTCTCTAGCGAAAAAATCTCTGGTCGCACCCGCCGAGACGACAGCACCCGCCTCAGCCTTGCGGTGGAATATGATCACTACTGGCACAGTGGTACCATCGCCTCGTTATTGATGGGGCGCAGTTTTGAATTGCGCGCCCCATCACTTAGCACCAACGATGCCGCCCTGCGCCGCTTTGAGAAACGCGACGACGACTATATTGTGCGCTTACGCCTGAACCATCGTAACGGGTTGTTCATTGAAGACCGTCTCTCGATCGACAACGACAACAACAACCAAATCAACGCGCACGAGGTTGAAACCTCGTGGAAAAACATGGCTTGGAATATCACTCCAAGTCTTGACTACGCCTACCATCGCCCTGATGACGTCCGCAAACTTGCTGGACGTCATCAATTTACAGCAGGGTTTACCAAGACCTTTGGCCAATATTGGGCACTGAAAGGCAGCACCCATTACGATTTGAATCATACCGAAGAAAAGTTCCGCAACAGACAGTTACGTCTGCGTTACGAAGACGAATGCCTCAAGATCGTTGCCTACTATAAGCGTGATAAACATGTCTCGCGTTATCTAAATCAGGAGCAGGTCTGGGGTATGAACTTTGATTTAAAATTTGGAGGTTAGACCGTGGCCATACTTAAATTCCCATTTTCAGCGATGATTGCTGTGCTGTGGAGCGTTGCCATCGCACAAGCTGTAACCCCGATGCAGCCTGCAGCAACCATCAACGACGAGGTAGTGACGGTATACGATCTTCAGCACCGGATCAACCTAACCTTGCTCCAAACCCAAACCCCGCGCACCTCTGAAAATCGCTTGGGTATCGCCAGCACGGTGCTCGAGAACCTGATCCTTGAGAAGTTGCACTTAAGCGAGGCTGAACGTTTAGGGCTTTTGCCTCCCCAGCAGGAGATTGCAGCAGCGATTGCAGCCTATGAGGCCACGCGCAACATCCTCCCTGGAGGGGTTCAAAAGTTTCTTAGCTCAGAAGGTGTTGATTTTGAGAGCTTTGTGAGCAATGTCCGCGTCTCGCTTGCTTGGCAAAAGGTCGTACACGAGAACCTGAGTCCCAGTATAGAGATTACCGAAGCTGAAGTTGCCCGCGAAGTCGCGCGTGAACGCTTGGCACTGGCGCGTTCTGATACCGAGGAGGCACGTCTAATGCTGATCCTGCTCGCCAATCGCGGTGGCAACGATAGCGCCTTGATAGCGAATGCGCAAAGCCTACACCAAAACATTCTTGCTGGGGCGAATTTCAACGAGCTTGCTCGTCAACTTTCAGCAGATCTCTCGGCACAATACGGTGGCGATTTGGGTTGGCTTGCCCCCGAAACACTCCCACTGCCGATCCAGATCTGGCTCAAAACCGCCACCGATGGTGCGGTATCGTCGCCAATCAGCCTCCCCGAAGGCGTGGCATTATTTCAATTGCGTGAGAAACGCAAGGCCATCGCCGCCAATATCGATGAAGAAGCAATACGCCTCCGCATCGGCAATATCAAACTTCAGAGCAAAATCCGCACGCTTGAACGTTCATTACGTCAAGAAGCGGTCATCGTCCGCAAACTCGAACTATGACCCGTCCTCTGCTAATCAGCGGCGGCGAGCCAGCAGGAATCGCACCAGAGATTATCGCTGCGGCCTGGCAACACTACCGCAACAAAGCGTTACCGTTTGCGGTAATCGGCGATGCTGACCTACTGGCGCGACGCGGTGCAATACCGACGCACGTGATTGCTGATCCCGGTGCTGCCAGTACGGTCTTTGCTTCCGCCCTCCCCGTGCTGGATTATCCGCTTGCCAAATCTGTATCGCCCGGCACGCCAGAGGTAGCAAATGCTAAAGTGGTTATCGATGCGATTGCCTATGGCGTGGCCTGTTGCCAAAATGGGCGCGCGCGCGGACTGGTCAGTGCGCCAATTGATAAATCCGTACTGCGGCGCGGGGGATTCATTCATCAGGGGCATACCGATTATCTGCAACACCTCGACCGACAGCATCTGCAACGCCCTGCGACGGCGGTGATGATGTTGGCAAGCCCACGATTGCGCTGCGTGCCTGTCACGGTACATCTTGCTCTGCGCGAAGCCATCGCTAGCCTGAGTAAAGCGAGCATTCAAGAAACCATCAACGTTGTTGCCAACGCTTTACAGACCTATTGGCAGATAAAAAACCCGCGCATAGCGGTTAGTGGTCTCAATCCCCATGCTGGCGAATCGGGGCAGATGGGTGACGAGGAAATACGCTTGATCGCACCCGCACTCCACGAGTTGCAACAGCAACGCCCGGACATTAAGCTCTCTGCACCTCTGTCCGCCGATAGCCTGTTTACCCCGAATATGCGCGCAAGCTATAATGCTTTCATCACCATGACACACGATCAGGCTTTGATTCCGATCAAAACCCTAAGCTTTGATGAGACCGTCAACATCACACTTGGCTTAAGCTTTGTCCGCACCTCGCCGGATCATGGCACGGCGTATGACCTTGCTGGCAGCAATCGCGCCAACCCGAACAGCATGATCGCGGCAATCAACGAGGCGTGGCGAATGTCGGCGACATGAATACAACCCTGCCCTCCCTAACGCAGACGGCAACAAATCTGCGCGCCAACAAAGCGTTCGGGCAAAACTTTCTGCTCGACCAAGGGCTGTGCGACGACATCGCCCACGCCGTAACCAGTTCGGCAGCGGTACTCGAAATCGGCCCTGGCCCTGGCGGCTTAACCCGCGCCCTGCTCTGCCATGGCAAAAACGTGACCGCAGTGGACTTTGATCGGCGCATGATCGGCGCTCTGCGCCCCCTCGCGGCCGCCCACCCCGAGCGATTGCGCCTGCTCCACGCCAATGCCCTTGAACTACGCCTCGATGACTTTGCCGAGCCGATTGCTCTGGTCGGCAATCTGCCCTTCAATATCGCCACCAAACTACTCTTGCTCTGGCTGCCACAAAGTCAGCACATCGCCGAAATGGTGCTAATGTTTCAAGCCGAAGTCGCTGAGCGCCTAACCGCAGTCCCGAACACCAAACCGTATGGACGCTTGGCAGTTTTGACGCAGTATCTAATGCAAATCGAAGTCTATTGCGACATTCCTGCCGTAGCCTTCACCCCCGCGCCCAGAGTCAATGCCACCGTTCTACGCTTCACACCACGAGCCGATATCACCGCGCGGCTTGCGCTCTATCGCGATCTGGACCACGTACTCAAAATGGCCTTTGCCGCGCGGCGCAAGACTCTGGGAGTAGGCCTCAAGGGCAAAATTCCCAACCACACCGAGGTTCTGAACACTGCTGCAATCGATACCACCCGGCGCGCCGAGAGTCTCAACGAAGCTGACTTTCTGCGCCTCGCACACGCTATGCTGGAATCGCGAGCTTGATCGGAGCGCGTACGCCAGTCACGCTCAAGTGCTTCGGGGATATAGTTGGGGTGATAATTCGCCAATCGATTCTGAACATAGGCTTCGCCCGATCCAGCACCAAAACACCGTCAAGTTCTTACCACAGTTTCAAATCGAAACAGTCAAAATGCACTGAATAGTAATAATTGCGCTTCGCGGTACATTCACGCAAAACGTTGGTATCGAGATTATCCTTAATGGCCTCGATGCCGCGCACCGTGCACAACACCCAAAGCATCATTTGTCCAGCACCATGATTCAGAGGCTAAAGCCGAGCAAGACTGGCGCCGCACATCATTCCAGTGCGTTGACAGCCAAAGAGGCCTAGGATGAAGGGCCGAACCAGGTTGCACCGCCAAGCATATCTGCTGCGCAATCATTAAGGTCAGCGCAGTTGCACCCGCCTGACCTGCTGAGGGCCACAGCACCGGGATATTGCTTTGCTCTGCCACCTCAAGGCAACCACAAGAATCCTCAGAGAATTGCAGTGCGGCACCCCAAAACAACTCGACATACTGACGAAAGAACGTTTATAAAACGCGGCTTCTGAACCCGCCAGTTCGAACAGCATGGGCAGAGTTGCACGAACATTGTCCGGCGGGCTCCCACTTGGTGACAACGTGCTTTTGCGTCCCCACCAACAGGAATAAAGCGTATTGACATCCATTGCGTAGGAATCAGAAATATCGCGCGTTACCTTAAGGTGCGTTGGAAATAGTGAACATGATCAAGCTCGTCCATCACGCGTGCTGAATCGTACAGATCCTGCAAAGTGCTGTCGCGATAGGTGTTATTGTCAATATCGACAACGTTCACCGCCGCCACCGCCGTGCCAGTGTACGTGTTTTCGCCGTAAGGATGGATATCCCAATCTGGATTGCGCACGGCCAAAAGCGACGTACGATTGCAGCGTGCGACAACATCCTCAATATAGCTTTTTAGAAACGGTAAACGTCCATTGTTGGGACACAACCCAGCACCCGCGTTCGTTAGTGCTCCACTGTCGAACACAGCGCGCTTTTCGGACCAATTACTCGAGAGAACCTCCAGAACCTGTCTGGCGTATTCGCGCCATCTCCTGACCGGAGAGACTGTGATAGAGACTGCCCTTCGGCAAAATTGCGCTCTTGAGCCTGCGCAAACCGGATATCTTCAAGATCATCCGGCGACACCTGAGCGACGGCTACCGCAATCTCAACTGACCCAAGACGAAAACTCTCCGGCACATACCGATCAAACTGCATAGACAGTGCATGCACCGCTTCATCACCATCGCGCTTGATACGTTGAAGATTTTTTTCCACGCACGGCGGATACGCGCATCATCCTCAACACGATGTTCTGCACTCTTCGCGCTCTTCAGACAGTGAATCATGTCACATTCCTAGATCAAACAATATCCCCCCACGCCACGCCAACCTTGCGGCGACGCCTCGTCATCTAAAAACGAACAAGGCATCGCCCGAGTACGGAATACATTCAGCTCCACTGCCGAGTTCAAAGGATAACCTAGCGCACCTCGCGTGCCAGTCGCGCTGCGCCTTTGGGAAGGAGCCCTTAAATGGCAAGGACTGATTTCCCGTCTCCATCACAAGAAACCCCGAGGCAAACCCATACCCTCTCACATCGCATGCGGCAACACCAGCAGATCGCGTATCCGTTCACGCGTAGAGCAGCCGAACAGAAGCAGCGCGTGGCTCTCTTCATTTGCACCATCGGCATCAAACGCGCTGAAGCCAGGATCACTCCTGGCGAACATCGCTTACAACATGAAGCGTCTGGTTTTTTTGAGCGACGAGCACTTACCGGATGAATCCGTCTGCTCGTCCCAAAATGCCTCTAAATTGAGGCAAAAACTTCAAAAATAGTGATAAATTTAACAAAAATAATCCTTAAAACTTGCCCTCAAAACCACACAAAAAAATAGTTCTTAGAGGTGTCCAAGTAGCTTTCATCTAATTCTATCTCTCCAGCAAACTGTGCGGCTTTTTCCCGTTGTTTCCCAGCAATGGCGGTGCATAGCTTGTGAAAAAACAAACAACTGTATTGCGATGAACACCTACCAATTCGGCTGCTGTTCTCGCTGTCGAACCTGCAACAAAGTATTTCATGAATTCCAGTTGCTTATTTCTTGATCATTGACAATGCTTTACATACATAGATAACACCTAACTTATTTTAAGTCAGGTGCCAGCCCTAAGATTTATGATGGAGAAGACTGAAGACCCTATCACTCTTCTACGCCCAGAGTCTAAATAGGCGGTAGGCTTAAAGCCACTCTCTCTGGTTGCTACTCGTATCGCGTAGCACCTCCTTGGGGATACTGTTGCCTGCGTCGATTGTTTTCTTACCTAAGCCATAAGCCAAAACATCGCTCATAGAATCGATTGTGCGCTGGGGGCGTAGGATAGCGCGACCGTAGCCTTGGCGTAGCCCGGCGATTTGCAATTTGACATCAAATTGGTTCGACCAGAACTACGGTTTAGGGTGGTATATCTCGGTAGCACCCAACATATTGGCGGCGGCGCAAATCGTCCTGATCATTAGTGTTCTGCACCAATTCTAGGCGCAATAATTGCTCGCGATACGGAAAGCGTGCACAGTCTTCAGCCACAAAAATATTGGGATCACTGGTCTTGGTGTATTGATCGACGACGATGCCTTGATCCACCGCTAGACTCGCTTGGATTGCAAGATCGTTATCGGGGACAATCCCGATCCTGACCAACACTAGATCGGCGGCAATTTTTCGGTCATCACTGAATTTTGCTGCCGTGATGTTTTCATTCTTGAGGATAAATCCATCAAGAGCAGTATTCTTCAGAATCTCTACGCCGTGGCTTTGGTGCAGGTCATGGAAGAAATTGGCGGTTTTTGCCGAAGCAACACGACCCAAAATGCGGGGTGCTGCTTCGAGTAACTGTGACCTTAAGGCCAATCTTGCGCGCTACCGTCGCAGTCTCAAGTCCGATATAGCCACCGCCAACAATGACCAGACGCTTGCCCGGCTGCATCAGAGGAGAAATATGCGCAATATCGGCGACATTGCGCACCGTGAAGACATTCTTTGCGCTTCGCGTGGGGTCGTCCTAGGGCGGCAACATGCGCAGCAATGATCCAAGGGTGAGTGCGAGTTTGTCGTAGGGAAATTCTGCCCCCAATCACTAAGGACTTTGCGCAATTGGCGGTTGATCTTCACCACTCGAGTACTCGTCATCACGTTGATGGAGTGTTCCGCATACCACGTTTCTGGGCGCAATAGCAGGCGTTCGCGCGGTGTCTCACCGAATAGATAGCGTTTGGAGAGCAGCGGACGTTGGATAGGGCAAGATATCTTCAAGGCACAATAGCGTAATTGCCACTTCGGCATTGCATTTGCGCAATCCTGCCGCTACCGATAGTCCGGTTTGACTGCCACCTACTAATGATCATTTGTGCTGTCATTAATGTCTATTGCCTCTTCATGTTCAAGTTGATCAATGGTACACTGCGTCTGCAGGCTCAGCAAATTCTTGTATCGTCACGGGTTTCAAGCGCAGGCGTGTGCGATAGTGTCCGACTTCTGCGGCGGTGTTTGTGGTGCGGTGGAGAAACTCTGAGGCTGCAATAGCGTCCTTGGCACGGCCCACATCTTTACGGCAAAAAGTAAAGAAAGGTCGCTCGAAGTCAAACCGTCAGTCTTGCTCAAACCATGGGGTTGATAGAAATCAACCAGAACGACCACATGTACTAGGTGGGTGCAGGTCACACCGATCAATGTTTCGACACTCAGCCGAGCTGCTGAGCGCAACTGTGCCTTGCTCGGCATTTCTGTTCATACCTGGCAGGAAACCTGTCGTCTCAATTGGGAAATGCGTCACGTTCAGCCCGCAAACTATACATTATGTCTGCAATACCCTGATACTTTGTTGCGAGAATACTCCCTGCTGCCTGAAACGTGCAACCTATCCTTAAGCCATGACCACGCTAGCCACCATCGGCGAAGTCACCGGGCTGAAAGGCACCTCAAAAAACCGAGGTCGTCCCCTTGCCGAAAGTCGGACTGTTCCAACAGCAGGGCATTGCGGCGGTAATGTGTGGGCCAAGATCAGCCCACAAACCCAATGAGTTCATCACCCCAGACCAACTGAACGCCTGTTCAAGTATGCTCAATGAGTTGCGCTGAAACATAGCACACTGAAAACTGAAAAACTTGAACACAAAAATTTGAAAATGTCGGGCAACGGTTTTGCACAAGTTTCGGTTTAGGCATCCTCCCCGCAAACAACGATAAGACCGACCGTGCAAAACAGTTGCTGGTGGTGGCCACTCTATTTTCTAGATTGTGCGACCAACACCATGATCATCTGCCGCCCTTCCATTGAGGGTTGCTGCTCGACCTTAGAAACATCGGTCAATTCATCGCGAATACGGTGCAAAATTTGAATCCCGATCTCTTGATGCGACATCTCGCGACCGCGAAAACGCAAGGTTGCTCGAACTCGGTTGCCGTCTTCGAGGAAACCCTTGATCTTCCTAAGCTTAACCTGAAAGTCATGCTCGTCAATCACCGGACGCACCTTGACTTCCTTAACTTGAATCACCTTCTGGTTCTTCTTCAACAAGGTCTTGCGCTTGCGCTCCTCGTAGCGGAATTTGCCATAGTCCAAAATCTTACACACAGGCGGGTTGGCGGTCTCCGTCACCACCACCAGGTCTAATCCTGCAGCCTCGGCGCGCGCGCGCGCATCATGAATACCGACAACACCAACATTGTTGCCATTTTCATCAATCAAGCGAACTTCGCGATGCAAAATCCGTTCGTTAATCTTTGCTCCACGTTCCTGATTGGGTAGAGCATCTCTGCGGTGGATACTGATCTTAACCTCCTGTATGGTGCCTGAATACGCCGATGGGCCCAGCGCTTGAAACGCGCCGATGCAAAGGTGCTTAACTATACTTTACACGGTCTGAGAAGCAAAATCGGCATCGAGAAAGTAAAAAATTCAGTTACTGTTGCCGTTTTGCGTCATTAATGCGCCCGAATCCGCATTTTTGCTACGCAAATGCGGTGGGGTTGCCTCCGCACATAGAATGTTCAGCGCGGTATCAAGACCATGCACCTTTTGCACGTTGCTGCCCAGACGACGAATGACCACGGTGTGTTCCGCAGCCTCTTTCGCCCCAACCACGATCAGAGCCGGAATCTTTTGTAAACTGTGTTCACGGACTTTATAGCCGATCTTTTGGTTACGCAGATCAGACTCGATTCGCAAACCGACCTTAGCAAACCGCGCAACAACCTCTTCGGCGTAACGATCTGCGCCCTTGGAAATGGTACAGACCATGGCTTGCACCGGAGCAAGCCACATCGGCAACTTTCCGGCATGGTGTTCGATCAAAACCCCACAGAAACGCTCGAAAGAGCCGATGATCGTGCGATGCAACATCACCGGATGATGCTCGGCACCGTCAGAGCCAACATAACTCGCGCCTAAACGCTCGGGCAGCACAAAATCGCACTGAAAAGTGCCACACTGCCACTCACGCCCGATGGCGTCGCGCAGCACAAAATCTAGCTTCGGGCCATAAAACGCACCATCGCCAGGATTGTGCTGGAACTCTAATCCCGCCGCTTTTCCCGCCACGCTCAACGCTACCTCGGCCTGATCCCAAATCTCGTCGGAACCTACACGCACCTTGGGGCGAGCCGAGAACAGCACCTGAATGTCGGTAAAACCGAAATCTCGATACACCTGATGCAACAATGCGCAAAAGCGCACGGTCTCATCAGCAATCTGCTCAGGCGTGCAAAAAATATGCGCATCATCTTGCGTGAACGCGCGCACCCGCATCAAACCGTGCAACGCCCCACTTGCCTCGTTGCGGTGGCACGAGCCAAATTCCGCCAACCGCAATGGCAAATCCCGGTACGATTTGATGCCCTGACGGAAAATCATCACATGGCACGGACAATTCATCGGCTTTAAGGCGTGGGCTTTGCCAACCCCGGAGTCTTTGTTGCTCGCTCCTTCCGGAAAAACAAACATGTCATCGCGATACTTGTCCCAATGCCCAGACTTCTCCCAGAACATACGATCTAACAATTGCGGGGTTTTGACTTCTTGATAGCCGCCTTCGAACTGGCGTGCGCGCATATAATCCTGCAACACCCGATACAGCGTCCAGCCACGCGGGTGCCAAAACACCGATCCTGCTGCAGCCTCTTGAAGATGAAACAACCCCATCTCGCGCCCAAGGCGACGATGGTCACGCTTCTCGGCCTCCTCAAGCATATGCAGATACGCCTTCAACTCCTTTGGGTCGCGCCAGCAAGTGCCATAAATCCGTTGCAATTGCGGATTATTGGCATCCCCTCGCCAGTAAGCGCCAGCCAACTTCAAAAGCTTGAAGCCTTTCCCAACCGCCCCAGTACTCGGGACGTGAGGACCTCGGCACATGTCCATCCAAGTCCCCTGATGATACACGCTCAAGTCCTTGTCTACCGGGATATTCCCGACATGCTCGGCCTTAAAAGTCTCGCCATGCTCAGCACACCACGCCAACATCTGATCCCGCGACCATACGCTACGCTCAAATGCCGCATCGGCCTGAACAATACGATGCATCTCGGCTTCGATCTTCTCAAGATCGTCCTGCACAAACGGCGTCTTGCGATGAAAATCGTAGTAAAATCCGTTCTCCGTCGCTGGCCCAAACGTAATCTGCACGTCCGCGAACAGATTTTGCACCGCTTCGGCCAAGATATGCGCGCAGCTATGGCGCAGATGCGGCAGAATCGCGTCGTCCTTACGAGTCAGAATTGCCACCCGCTCACCAGCCCTAAGCGGTGTGGCAAGGTCACATACCGTTCCCTCCACCCCGGCCAGCAAAGCCGCCTTCGCCAGTGACGGGCTGATATCTTGCGCCAAATCGTAGGCTGTAGCGCCATCAGACAAAATACGACGACTGCCATCGGGTAACACGACTTCCATAATACACAACTTCCATGATCATTTTATGCTTGTTCTGCCCCGGCCTCCGGAAGACCCAGAACCTTCAGCACATCCTCTATCTCAATACGGCGGATTTCTGTTTGTTGCAAGGTGTCAACGTGTCCACCGCGTGGCGCAGAGCGTTCAGGATACGTGCTACCGCCAAACAACACGAGACTCCGGCAACCGCAACTGGCCAACAGATGCATCGGCCCAGTATCGTTGCCCAGCACGCACCCGGCCTGTTGTCCAAGTGCGGCAAGTTCGAGCAGGTTGGTGCCTCCCGTAAGATCACGCACCTCGGGACAAAGGCTTTTGACCCGCGCATTCACCAACGCGTCATCCTGTGTTCCCACCAGAGTCACCTGCCAGCCCGCAGCAATCATCGCTGTCGCCGCCGCCGCGAATTTTTCTGGCGGCCAGAGCTTTTCCGGATGCTTCGGCGAACAACCAGCCACCATCAGCACGGTTCTCTTGGTTACGCGATAGCTTTTGCTACCCACGACTCGACTAAGCCAGTTCAAGCGCGGTGCCTGAAGCCGGGTAATGCCCAACTGCTCAAGCTGAGTCGACTCTCGGTCAATCGCGTGCCATTTTTTCTGCGCTTGGCGCGAGTGGTGGTAATCACAACCGCACGCAATTCCGCTCCACCTCGGTTGGCGTGGCAGGGTCAAATGGTAATACAAGCTGGTGCGGTCGTTGTTCTGTAAATCGATCACCAAATCGAAGTCCGCGCGTAGTATTCGCCGCCTGAGCGCAAAAAACTGATGCACTTTGCCGATGGCCGGACGCTCGTCAACCCAAACCTGATCAAACCACCCCGTAGCCTCGGCGAGGCGCTGCAACGGCTTGGTCGTGAGTAAAGTGATTTCGGTACTCGGGAAGTGACCACGTAGCGCATCAAAAGAACGAAAGCTGATGACAAAATCCCCCAGCGCGCTGAGCTTGATCACCAAAAGTCGGTGTACCGTACTGACCGCAACACTCATCGGGGCATTTCCTCAACATCAACAAATTTCCCAACATCGTTGGGGCGATGCATAAACTCAGCATACACGTCCAGCGTTGCGCGTTGCATATCTTCAAGGCGGTACCGCGCCAGCACCCGACGGTGCGCCGACTGTCCAATGCGCACCCGTGCCTGCGTGGATAAGTTCAATATTTCCCGCATCTTGCGCGCCGCGTCTGTCACGTCGCCCAGACGATACTGCCATCCGGTTTTGTGATCAACCACAACCTCGGCAGTACCACCTTGATCCGGCACCAGAGCCGGAATCCCACAGGCAGCAGATTCGATCACGGTGCGTCCGAAGGCTTCAGGTTGTTGGGATGCTGAAAGCAACACATCAGCGTAAGGATAAATTTCCGCAACATCCCGCCGTACACCAAGAAAATGCACACGCTCGGATACTCCTGCCGCGGTCAAGGTTTGCTGAACTCGTGCGACTTCTTCAGGATGGGCGATGTGTTCGCCAACCAATAGCCATTGCCACATCATGTCCGGCAATTGTGCCAGAACCTGCGCCATGAATGCCGCCCCTTTAAGCGGGGTCAACCTACCCACCTGCAACAAAATCGCCTGCTCGGGTACTAGCCCGAGACTTTGCGCCCACTCGGCCCGCTCCTGAGGCTTCGGAGACCACAAAGAAAACGCCCGCACATCACAACCACGCGGAATCAGACGAACACACTGCGTAGGTAGGTAGGGGTATTGCTGCTCGATATGCGTCCGTACCGCACGGGATACCGCAATCACCCGATCAGCGCGCACCATCACACTGTTGTATCTACGCTTAAAAGCATTCGCGGCACTATAAACCCCGTGATAGGTACTCACTAGATGCAGGTTATAGCCTTCGCGCCTCAACATCCAGCGCGCCAGCAAACTCAGCCAACCCGGCGCGCGCGAACGATAATGCAACACCGTTGCACCTTCTTTGCGCAGCCGATCAGCCAACCCGCGGGCGCGCCACCACACGGAAAACAACTGCTTTTGTCCGACCGGCAAACAAAAATGCTCGGCTCCCATCGCACTCAGATCAGCGACTATGGCACCGCCCTCAGAAACCACCAAAGCGCGGTGCCCCGCCGCCACCAGCGCCGAGGCAATCTCGATACAGCCGCGCTCGACACCACCAAAATGCAGCGAAGGAAGAATTTGTGCAATAGTTGCCAAGCCTTCAGGACTCCATTAGGTTATGGGGCGATGTCTTTTTCTTAAAACACCACCCCGAAGAGAGCAAGGAATTCACCATGCTTGCACCCATCCATGCCGGATTTCTCGAAGCCGTTGGTAATACCCCGCTGATCAAACTCAAGGCCGCCTCCAGAGCGACAGGATGCACAATTCTCGGCAAGGCTGAATTCATGAACCCTGGCGGCTCGGTGAAAGATCGCGCGGCATTGAGTATTATTCAAGATGCCATGACACAAGGCAAAATTCAACCAGGCGGACTGATCGTCGAGGGAACAGCAGGCAACACGGGTATCGGGCTTGCGTTGGTGGCGAATTGTTTGGGTTTTCGAACTCTGATTGTGATCCCCGAGACCCAAAGCTTTGAGAAAAAACAAATGATCCGCCTTGCAGGCGCAGAATTGCTTGAAGTCCCTGCGGTCCCGTATCGCGACGACAACAATTACGTCAAATATTCTGGCCGTCTTGCCGCCGAGAAAGCCTCAAGCGAGCCCAATGGTGCGATTTGGGCGAATCAGTTTGACAACACCGCCAACCGCGACGCGCACCTGCACGGAACAGGGCCAGAGATTTGGCAACAAACCGAGGGGCATGTTGACGGCTTCATTTGCGCGGCGGGTTCAGGCGGTACGGTGGCAGGAGTTGGGGCGTATCTCAAAAGCCAGAACCCCGCCGTACAGATCGGCCTTGCCGACCCCGAAGGGGCTGCATTGTACAGCTATTACACCACGGGTGAATTCGCTTCCCATGGCACGTCAATTTCGGAAGGCATCGGTCAAGGCCGAATTACGGCTAATCTTGAAGGTTTTCGCCCAGATGTCGCCTACCAAATTTCCGACACCGAGGCTTTGCCGCTCGCCTTCAACGCCTTGCAACACGAAGGGCTGTGCCTCGGTGTCAGCAGCGCCATCAACATCGCTGGCGCGATTCGGCTTGCCAAACATATGGGGGCAGGACACACTATCGTCACCATCCTGTGCGATAGTGGGCAGCGCTATGCTTCGAAACAGTTCAACCCTGCTTTTTTGCGCGAAAAAGGCTTGCCAGTTCCAGCTTGGCTATGAACATAATGAGACAAGATTATGGCTGAAAGACTATTCCGCGATAATAGCTACCCGGAGGCTTGTAGCACCACGGTGGGTGCAGTAACAAAATGCGGTGGAGAATCCTCGTGCTAGGATCGTGTTCTATATCTCTAGGTGCGGCTAGCCCGGCGATTATAGCGTACTCTACCTGAGAGACCGCGATCACGATTGCATCACAGTGAAAGACAAGGAGTCTGGCGCATTAGTGCATGTTCCTGCTGGGAGCAGCATCTTGCCCGATGGGGTTGGTGACCAGTTTGAAGCAACCATCGACTAGGATCATCGTCGCGCGTTCATGCGAATGCATACTTCTTTGCATCTGGACACCTCTAAAAACTCTAGTCCTGCGTCTCTTGATACGATTCACTGTGTTTGGCATCTGAAATTAGGGGGTTTTAATGAATCATCCAGGATTTTTTGATTTTGAAGAGCATTTAGCCAGTTTGTCGAAAGTCGATGACCCACTGGAAGTTTTATCGCACACCGTAGACTTTGAAATTTTCCGTAGAACTTCTGGACAAAGCCCTGAAATATTCTGATTGCCACTAGAGGGGCCATGATCCGATTCTGATGTTCAAGATGCTGATTTTGCAGACACTATAAATACCCTGTCCAGTGAATAGTCACGAGATATTGAACTATAGTGCGATGCATCTGATGTGTATAGCGGCGATGCAGAGTTTTTGGCGTATCCTGTTGCAGCCAACGTTTCAGGTGCAGGAAAGCGTTTTCTACGAGATGACGCAATTTGTATCGCAGACACGACAGATCAGAGAAAGTATAGGGATTGCTGGAACCGCGCCGCGCGGGCAGTTGGGGCGGCATAGCCAGAGACAACCGGCGTTTTATCGACGCGGTTTTCCGGATCATGCGCACCGGTGCGCCATGGCGTGACTTGCCGCCGGATTACGGCGACCGGAGCAATACGCACTGTCGTTTGGCGCGACAAGGGCGTGTGGGCAAAGCTTTTAGAAATCCTGATTGACAAGCCTGATGACGAATGGCTCATGATTGATGCATCCCATGGCAAAGTCTATGCCTCTGGCGCAAGAGGCGGCGATCAGGAGATGAGCCGTACAAAAGGGGGCTCAACACAAAACTGCCATCTGGCCGCGCAGGGCATGCCGCCTGTTACACATAAGGTACAGGAGCAGACTGTAAAGAAGCAGACCGCCTTGATTGACGGGCCGATTATCTGATCACTGACAAAGGCTATGATACCAATCATATCCTCGAGAATGCCCTTGAGCAGGGTATGGACCACCAAAGAAAAATCGCCGCGATCAACGCGCCGACCGATAAACACCTGTACAATATCTCGTAGACAACGCTTTCCTGCACTTGAAACGTTGGCTGCACAACAGAAGCCAAAAACTCTGCATCGCCGATTATACACATCAGATGCATCGCACTAGGGCTCAATATCTCGTGACTACACTATCTAAGCGATCTTAAATGCTAAGCTGGTGCCGTCCGCTTGCGCGTACACAGTTGGGAGGCTTCAGAACAGGCAGTGCTGTTGCAGCGCATGGCGTAGCATATGATCGTATTGTTCGGCGGGTACGGTGTAGGAGCCGAATTGTGCAAGGTGTTCGGTAAGAAATTGGCAATCGAGCAGTAAAAACCCGCGAGCACTCAAATGCGCCATGAGACTTACAAGGGCGATTTTGCTAGCGTTGCTGCGTTTTGAGAACATGCTCTCGCCGAAAAATGCGCCGCCGAGCGCGAGGCCATACAGTCCGCCGATTAAGGTGCCTTTGGAGTCGTAAACCTCAACAGAATGGGCATGGCCTTCGTGATGTAAAGCCTGATACAGGTGGTGGATGGTGGAGTTGATCCAAGTGTCTGGACGCGGGCAGGTCAGATCGGAGCCTCCGGCGCAAGCGCTGAGTACGGCATCAAAATCCTGATCGAATCGCACTTGATGATCACCGCGCCGTAGCGTTTTTTTCAGTGAACGCGGGATATGAAACCGAGCATCAAGCGGTACCACGCCGCGCTCACGCGGTTTGATCCAATGAATTTCGGTGTTTTCAGCACTCTCTGCCATGGGGAAAATCCCCATGGCGTAGGCTCTCAGCAGAGTTGCGGTATCGAGAAACGTCACTTTAGAAGTCACCTCGAAAATTCTAGTCATGGACACGCTTGAGTTAAGGCATCTACTCCACTGTTGCCCCCAGCAATCCTTGTCGGGCGAGGGAGTCTGCGCGCTCGTTCCACTTATTGCCTGCGTGACCCTTGACCCAACGCCAGTCCACCGCCAAGCGCGTGGTCTCATGATCCAGAGCTTGCCAGAGATCCTGATTTTTCACCGATTTGCGCTGGCTGGTCTTCCAACCGTTTTTCTTCCAGCCCTTGATCCAACTCGTGATCCCGTCCTTGACGTAACTGCTGTCGGTATACAATGTCAGGTGTTGGGTGTCGGGTATTTGCCCCAAGGCCTTGATGATGGCGGTCATCTCCATGCGGTTGTTGGTGGTGGATTCTTCGCCGCCGTACAATTCTTCGGGGCTGGCATCGGTTAGGATGATTGCCGCCCAGCCTCCAGGGCCGGGATTGCCGCTACAGGCACCATCGGTATAAATTTCAATTTTCCTCATCTATTCAAATCCATAAAAAGTCGGGCTGTCCTGCTTAAGGTGGAAGCGCAAAGCACGCACATATTCCATCGGGTCTTTGCGTTTGACCACGGCATCTTTCGGTGGGTTGATCCAATCGAACAATCGGGTCAATAAGAATCGTAAAGCACTGGCGCGCAACATCAAGATGAACACGTTACGCTCGGCGGCGGTGATAGTACGATGCTTTTGGTATCCAGCAATCAGGGCGTGACTGTTGGAATAGTAAAAACTGCCAAAGGGACTGATGCTCCAAGCGTTGATGGCGACAGCGAGATCGTAGATAAAAAATTCTTCGCAGGCAAAATAGAAATCGATGACTCCGCCGATGTGATCATCAGCGAACAACACATTGTCGCTGAACAAATCGGCATGGCAAATGCCTCGTGGCAAGTCTTGGGGCCATTCGGCATCGACGGCGGCAAGAATTTGTATAATTTCCTCGGTTAGGCCAGAGGAGATATCCTCGACGGAATCGCGGCATTGTGCGAACAGAAAGTGCCAGCTTTGAGCCCCCATACTGTTGCTGCGCCAGGGTTTGGGGAAATCATCGCAGGCAAGGTGCATTTGCGCCATCGTTGCCCCGACTTGACGGCAATGTCGAATGTTGGGGTTGTTGGTGGATACGCCGCGCAAAAATGGAAACAGCGCAGCTGGACGCTCGGCAAGGGAGGCGAAGCCTTGACCATCGCGGTTTCTGACGGGGGGGGGGCACGGGAAGCCTTTTGCGCCAAGGTGTTCGAGTAGTGTCATAAAAAACGGCAGATCACCAAGTTTGACGCGTTGTTCGTAAAGCGTTAAGATAAACTCACCTTTTTCGGTGGCGAGGAAATAGTTGCTGTTTTCGACACCTTCGACTAGCCCTTTGAAGCTCATGGCGTGGCCGATATCGTAATGCTTGAGGAATTTTTCAAGTTGCTCGGGTTCGACGTGAGTATAGACAGCCATAATGCTTCCTTAGTGGATAGGTCAGGCCGGATGCACATCAGCGACAGCGTGAGGCAGTCGAAAGCGGATGTTTTCTTCGGTGAGGGTCAAGAGGGAGATTTTGGTATCAAAGCGCTCTTCGCAGGCGGCGACGACTTGCTGGACCAGAGTTTCTGGCGCTGAAGCTCCCGCGGTTAAACCGAGGCGAGAGATGCCGTCGAGCCAGTTCCAGTTGATGTCATCAGTGCTGGAGATGAGGTGGACTCTTGGGCAGTGTGCTTGGCGTACGACCTCGACGAGACGATTGGAATTTGAGGAGTTTTCTGCACCGATCACCAGAATCAACTCGGCCTCGTTGGCGAGCGAGCGTACCGCGTTTTGACGGTTGCTGGTAGCGTAGCAGATATCGCTTTTTTTTGGCGCGCGGATATCGGGAAAACGCTTTTTGAGGTGTGCAATGATGTCAGCGGTGTCGGTCACAGAAAGCGTGGTCTGGGTAACGTAGGCTAATGGCGCATCGCTCGGAAAATCCAGCCGATCAACATCTTTGATGGTCTCGACCAGCACCACGGCTCCAGCAGGCAATTGCCCCATGGTGCCGATCACCTCGGGATGTCCAGCGTGGCCGATCAAAATCAGGCGGTAGCCCTCACGATAAAAACGCTCGGCTCCTTTGTGGACTTTGCTGACTAACGGGCAGGTCGCGTCGATATAATTCAACTCACGCGCCTCAGCATCGGCAAAAACTTGTTTGGCGACCCCGTGGGCAGAGAAAATCACGTGCGCTCTGGACGGCTCAGCATCAAGTTCGTCGATGATAATCGCCCCCTTAGCTTTCACTCCTGCGACGACATAGCGGGTATGCACAATCTCATGGCGGACATAGATCGGCGCGCCAAACTTGATCAGGGCATTTTCGACGATTCGGATGGCACGCTCGACCCCGGCGCAGAACCCGCGTGGGCTAGCGAGGATCACTTGCAGTGCTGGAAGAGATACCGAAGACATTGCAATAGGCCAAAACAGGTGGATCGCATAAAGGAACTCTGTTTTAGCCAGCAAAGCGAGAGGGATCAAGCTGAACCTGTCGCATCGGTGAAACGATTTGGATCGAGACCCACCGACTTGTAGGCTAATTCCCAGCGTGAATCGGTTGGTGTATCGAACAAAATTGTTTCGTTGCCTTCGGCGACAATCCAAGAGTTTTGCCGCAGTTCATCTTCGAGTTGTCCGGCGCTCCAGCCGGCATAACCCAACGCCATCAAGCGCTTGCGCGGTCCGGTATTGCGCGCGATATGTTGCACGACGTCCAGCGTAGAGGTCAGGTTGATATGAGGCAGGATGCTCTGAGTTTCGTGGCTGACATACTCGTCGGTATGTAAAACAAAGCCGCGCACGGTCTCGATTGGGCCGCCGAAATAAATTGGTTCGGCACCGGTTTCGGTGTCAGTCTCAAGGTTGAATTGCCTGACCAACTCGCGAACACGCATATTTGGTAAAGGCTTGTTCAAAATAATCCCCATGGCGCCATGGGGATCGTGCTGGCACATCAAAATCACCGCTTGGCGAAAGCAGGTATCATGAAGGTTGGGGGTTGCCAGCAAGAACTTGCCGCCCAAAAAGCCGTCGGAGGAACTCATTGAGGTCAAAATCGCGTTTTCAGGCGGGTGATCGTGAGGAGGGTTCATGGCAGTGTTTAGGAGTTTATGCTAGAGGATAATAAGCGTTACTATTAGGGCTATATTAGCACAGGCTTGAAGTTTTCCCAGATGATAGCGACAAATTGGCGGTGTTTTTCTCGAAGTTTTGCCGTGGTGGTGGTACTTGGGGTATTGCTGTTCTTAGGCTCTGCTTATGGACGTTTGGACGTCGGTTTCAGTGCGCGCACTGATCAGGCCGAGGTTAACCTGCTTGCGGCGCTTCAGGGTTTGGATACCAAGCAGCAAGAGGTGTTGTTTGGGTTAGAATTTGTGTTGCAGCCGGGCTGGAAAATCTATTGGCGTGCCCTTGGTGCGGGCGGCAAGCCCCCGGAGTTACACTGGCATGAGGGTTCGCAAAATATCGCGGGTCTTACCATCCAGTGGCCATTTCCGCAGCGTTTTCGCACCTATGGTTTGCTCTCAAACGGGTACGGCGGCAGGGTGATTTTGCCGCTTCTAGTGCAGCGTCAAGACCCGAGCCAGCCAATGACGTTAGATATGGTGGT
>JABSOH010000148.1 GCA_013216065.1 Alphaproteobacteria bacterium | reverse complement strand
CGGCTCATCTCCTGATTGCCGCCTCTTGCGCCAGAGGCATGAACTTTGCCATGGGATGCATCAGTCATGAGCCATTCGTCATCAGGCTTTCTAGAAACTTTCCCCACACGCCCCTGTCGTGTCAAACGACGGTGCGTATGCTCCGGTCGCCGTAATCCGGCGACAAGTCACGCCATGGCGCACCGGCGCGCATGATCCGGAAAATCGCATCGATAAACTGCCGGTTGTCTCCGGCTATGCCGCCCCAACTATTCGCTCGGCCCGGTTCCAGTTATCACGCATCCGTCGTAAGGCCGCCAGTGCGTCTCGCGACGACTGGCAGCGTACTGCGATCATCACTTCGGGGTCATCGGCACGCAGGAACAAATTCGATCGTTTATCGTCCCCCAACAGATAGGGCAAGCGATTCTCTGGCGCAATTTCGACCAATTCTTGCACTGCCGCGACCAACGCAGGGTCTTCAGGCATCAATTGCAAAGAAAACCGAGCATTGTCAATAACATAATCATGCCCACAACAAACCAGCGTATTGTCGGGCAAGGCGCGAAGGCGCAGCAGACTGGTCCAGAGCATGTCTGGCGAACCCTCGAACAGTCGCCCACAGCCAAGCCGGAACAGACAATCACCACTGAACAACACCCCGCTATTGGTCAAAAAGGCATAATGCGCTACGGTATGCCCTGAGGTGGCCATGGCACGAACTTCAGTGTCGCCAACCGTGATCACGTCGTTATCGTTCAAGATGTGGTTTGCCTGCTTAACGTAGCGCTCAACCCCCTTGCCGGTAATCACCGGGCACCCGGGATAAAGCTCAAGCAATTTTGGGATGCCCTCGGTATGATCGGCGTGATGATGAGTCACCAAAATCCCAGCAAGGTTAAGGTCATGCTCAGCCAGAAAATCCAACACCTCATCGGCACTGGCTGGATCAACCACGGTGGCCGAAAAATCAGGATGCTGCATAATATACAGTCGGTTACTGGCAAAGGCTTCGTCGCGGTACTGCAATGTCTGCAATTTCATTGCTGTAGCCCCCTTCTGTTCGATTCGTGATATACTCAGGTTTGCTTCAACAGGGTTCCATAATACTCGTTGCAGATTCCCTCTTCCCATGCAAGCAGATGTCACCCATTTCGACCAATTTTACCACAACCGCCTTGGTGGTTGGGTACGCGCCGAAATTCAACGCCTGATTTGCAGTTCAGCCCCGGAAAACCCCCAAGACCTCATCGTTGGACTGGGCTATAGTCAGCCTTTTTTGGAAAAATATCGCGCCAAAGCCCCCCAAAGATTGGCACTGATGCCCGCACAGCTTGGTGCTTTGCAGCACAATCCTATCCCGCAAGCCCTGTGCATTCCTACCTTATTACCCCTGCGCGACAGCAGTGTGCGCGGTCTGTTGATGGTGCATCTCTTGGAACTTGCCGACAACCCAAAACTGATCCTACGCGAGGTCTGGCGCGTGTTGCAAGACGATGGTGAATTGTTGCTGATCGTCCCTCATCGACGCGGGCTTTGGGCGCGCAGCACCGAACAGCCGTTCGGACTTGGCATGTCGTACAGCCGCAATCAACTCCGCCAACTACTCGAAACCAACGGCTACGAAATTCATCAAATCAGCCTCGGTCTCAGCTTTCCGCCGCTACAGCACGCGCGCCTGCAAAGGTTGATCCCGTTCTTAAGATCTCTTGGCAAAGCACTGCGCTTTCCGGCCGGAGTATTGGTAGTGCGCGCGAAAAAAGCGCAACTCAACCCCAGTGCGGTAGGCAAAACCTACACCATTCCAGGGCGAGCGAAACTCATCATGAACCAAGGCTTATCCCGTGCGGACAGTTCGCTCAATCATGATACGCCATCGGCTCTAAACCCGCAGCCTGTAAATACTCGCTGACCGTTTGCCACAGGGTTTCAAGGGCATCAGGGGTCTTGGCCTCAGCACGCAGAACCAACACTGGTTCAGTGTTTGAGATCCGCATCAACCACCAACCGCTACTAACATCAACCCGTATGCCATCAATCGCCAGATAAGCGATACCTTGCGCATCAAGCCGTTGTTGGGTTTCAACAATCACACGCTGCTTCTGATTCTCAGGACACGGCACCCGCACCTCTGGTGTTGCCATCGGGATCAGAAAATTTTCGACGATACGCGCCAAAGGCAGCGCTCGCTTCGCCACTGCTCCGATCAGACGCAAAGCCGCGTACAGCGCATCGTCAAAATCATAAAGCGATCGGCAAAAAACAGATACCCGCTCATTTCACCCGCCAAGAGCGCTCCGGTTTCGGCCATACGCGATTTGATCAGAGCGTGTCCGGTTTTGTACATCTCCGGCGTGCCACCCTCGGCGGCAATATAACGGAATAATGCACCACTCGACTCCACATCGGCAATCACCGTTGCACCGGAATTTTCTTGCAAAACTTCCGAGGCCAGAATCATCAACATACGACCCCCCTCACACGGTATAGAGCCATCAGATCCCATCACGCCGATCCGATCACCATCGCCATCAAAAGCAATCCCAAAATCGCAATTCTGCGCCGTGATGATCTGCTCAAGAGCAGCAAGGTAGGCCGGGATCGTTGGATCGGGATGGTGGTTGGGGCATGTGCCATCAATATCAGTGTACAATACGTTCCGGGCAGCCTAGCGCACAGAATCTCCAATACCTCGTCCGCTGCACCATTCCCGGCATCCCACGCCAGAGTTGGAGCAAAATCCTGCGGCCAGAGCACAACCTCTTCGCAGAGCCTAGCAACATACGCCTCGCGACAACCTTGCTTCCTGTACCGCACCCCTGTTCGCTACCACAGCCAACCTTAACTCAGCAGCGTATTCGCCGAGCCGTTGAATGTTGTCGCCAAAGAACGGCCTATGCTCCATCACCATTTTGAAACCGTTCATGTCTGGCGGGTTGTGCGAACCAGTGACCATAATCGCGCCATCGGTATCGAAATGCCGATCGGCAAAGTACAGCATCGGGGTTGGCCCGCACGGTAGTGCGATGACTTGCACGCCAAAATTGCTGAGACCAACACTCTGGCTTGCCGCCAATACGGGAGAAGACAATCGCCCATCGGGGGGCGCCCTATACCACCACGCTTAGGTCTTGTGCTGATTGTCCGCGGCGTCGGCACAACGTATGTGCGAACACATAGCCAATCGCGTAGGCATCCTCCGGGTACAGGTTTTGATCGACCGTGCCACGTATATCGTACTGCCGAAGAATCTCAGGCGCGAAGCGATGCAGCATCATTGGTGTTTACTCCTCAAGGGTATAAACTGTGTTATGTGTCATAAGCTATTCATGTCTTACCAGCACAGACCTTGATAACTTGGCGAGGTTGCGGGCGTGATGTACACCGAATAAGTGTCACAATCGGCACCTGAGGTGAGTACCTTGCAAACTGCGGATACGCCGCGTGGCGATCTATTGTGAAATCTAGTGTTTGAGTTGTTGAAATTATGCAGCAGCCTGATTATCTTTGGTTACATCTATTCCGTCTGTAAGTTGCACTCCGGTAATCATTTTGGCCATGTGTCTAAATCCGCGTATTTTTTTCTACTTTATATTCGGTGCACCGGCTCAGCTTGAACATCATTAAGAGCGTTGCAAAATTTTCCTGAATAGTTTGACTTCAAGGATTTCAAGTTAATCTTGATAACAACAGACAAAATTACTTCTGTTTTGAGCATAATTCCCTGCCTAGAAGCACGAGATAGGCGAATTTGGACGGTGTTAACAGGTTTGTTTTTTTGGGTGCTAGAGTGATTTTTTTGGCGGGGTTCATGCAGATGACCTTAAAAGTCATCTCGATCTCAATCTTAATTGCACCTCATAACAAGCACAGGTGACGCCGAACCCTTGCTCAATGATTCAGCGGGTTTTTCGATATCAATTTGTTAAACTGCTCCTGCCAATATTTTAGCGGATGAGGCTTTATAGGGGATACCGTTCCTATAGCCTTCTCCATGCAGGTGTTGACGGCTAGCCATGCTGAACAGACCTTAAGTCAGCCATGTGCCGTTGCACCGTCATCGCAGCAAAATGTGCTGCCTCGCCCTCATTTGCAAGGCGAGGCAGTATTTTCTCAGCATAACCATCGGCATCCACGCGCAGAAAACCCTTGTAACCAAAATAACTCATCCGACTCTTTTTCATCTAGCGCGAATATTCATCAACTGACAGGCGTGTACTGAATTCCAGGTCAGTTGCCAAGCCATTTTCTTCAGTTCGATCCTCGTCAAATAAACCTGACGCAAAGACCAGAGCAAAAAACCTTTTCACACACAAAGAGTTCAGGAAAATACAAAAACTACGCCTAGTGAATCATCTTTCA
>JABSOH010000147.1 GCA_013216065.1 Alphaproteobacteria bacterium | reverse complement strand
GACTCAGGGTCGATCAGCACCACTGGGCCGTTGCTGCACGGAAACCAAAACTGCACATTCTCGCCGACAATACGCTGACCGACATCGAGCAGATAGCTCGCATTGAAGCCAACTTCGAACGGCACAATGCTGTGGTTGACCTGCAACTCTTCTTGGCCGAGGTTTTTATCTTGATCCACTGCCTCGAGCCGTAAGTTCTCAGCACCCAAAATAAACTTAATCCCGTTGTTTTGACTGGCGTTGCTGATCGTTGCAACTCGCCCAACACCATCAAAAAATGCCTTGGTCTCCAGTAGCAAAGGCTCGCCTTCAAGGGCTGGAATCACCCGCTCGTAATCCGGGTACTTGCCTGCAATCAATTTACAGGTCAATACCACCGAACCCACTGTAAAGCGCGCGTTGGCCTCACCGACCTCAAGGTTAACGCTGTCGTCAAAGCCATCAAGCAAACGACGCAGTTCTGCCACCGCCTTTCGTGGTAAAATAATGCCTTTGGCGAGGAACTCAATCCCCGATGGGGCCGAAACTTCGTGGCGCGCCAAGCGATGACTGTTGGTTGCAACTGCGCGCAGTTTCTGACTCTCGGCGTGGTAGTGCAAGAAAATACCGTTGAGATAATACCGCACCTCGCTGGTGGTTGCCGCCGCAAACAAAGTGTTTTCGATTAGCCCCCGCATATTGCTGGCCGGAATTTGACACTGCCCTGCAACACTGAATTGATCCACCGCAGGAAATTCGGTTTTCGGCAAGGCCGCAAGCCGGAAAAACGAACGCCCCACTGTCACTTTGACCGAGTCATTGTCTCTTTTCAGCAAAATTTCGGCCCCATCGGGCAGCTTGCGCACAATATCGTACAACATGAAGGCCGAGACAGCTTTCTCGCCGGGTTCGTCGACGTAGCATTCGATGGTTTCGCACAGGGTTGTATCGATGTCGGTCGCCGTTGCGCACAAGACACCATTCTGGCATTCCAGAAGGACATTGCGCAAGATTTCCACCGTATTTCTGCGTTCCGCCACGTGCTGAATGTGGTTCAGCGAATTCAACAGTTTGGTTCGATCAATCCGTAGTTCCATTACCAAATATCCTAAAGGCCTCGCCAAGTCACATGCCCCACCGGGAGACACCCCGGAAACTGAGCCTGAGTATAGAGCATATCGGTGTGGAATGGAATCCTTCTGAGGGTACGTCCTCTGGTTTCTTTGTAACCAGGGTTTTCTGCCTCCTTTATCGCCTACGGCTACGATCAGGGGGCGTGGACTTTTGAGGGCAAGTGGGCTGTTTCGTGCGAACACAAAACAAAAGCAAAACACCGATTTTCGAGGCAATCGGCCTGAACAACCCACGGCGTTTCGGATTAAGGTTAGGTGTTTTGATTTTCTTATTGCTGAAGTTCTTGGGTCAAACGCCGAATATCCTCGACCCATTCTTCGGATTCCGCACACAGAACCGTGATTTTTTTCATGGCGTGCATCACCGTGGTGTGATCACGCCCACCGAACTGCCGTCCAATCTCGGGCAAAGAGCGACTGGTGAGATGCTTGCTGAGATACATCGCCACCTGCCGCGGGCGTGCCACTTGGCGCGCCCGATGGCTCGAGGTCATGTCTTCCGGCTTGATCCGATAATATGCTGCCACCACGCGCTGAATAGCATCGATGCTCACGCGTAAACGCGGCTGATGCAGGACATCACGCAAGATTCTACGACACATCTCCAGCGTCATTGGACGTTGGATCAAGTCTTGGTGTGCGATGAGACGGTTCATCGCGCCCTCAATCTCGCGGATGCTAAGCGGCAGATGCGCAGCGAGAAAATCGATCACCTCGGGCGGAATGCCCACCCGAGCGCGATTCGCCTGCGCCTCGAGAAAACAGGTGCGCAACGCCATATCAGGTGTACCGATCTCAGCCACTAAACCCGCTCCGAGCCTTGAACTCACCCGGGATTCGAGGTCCGCTATCTCGTGCGGTGAGCGATCCGAGGCCACTACTACCTGATGCCCTTGTTCGATCAGATCGTTCAAGGTGTGGAAAAACTCGTCCTGCGTGCTGGTCTTGTTGGCGATAAAATGGATATCATCAATCAGCAAGACATCGACTTGACGAAAGTCGTCTTTGAACTGCATAACATCGCGCCGTTTGATGGACTGTACAAATCGACGCATGAACGATTCGGCGGTGAGATACAGCACTCTTTGCTGGGGGAAATGCTGCTGACGATACCGCGCAATCGCCGTCATGAGGTGGGTTTTGCCGAGGCCAACGCAGCCGAACAGGAACAGGGGGTTGTACAGAGCCTCGGGCGATTCGGCAACCCGTCGTGCTGCTGCATAAGCAAATTCGTTCGGCTCGGAGGTGATGAACTTCTCGAAGCAAAACTTTGCATCGAGTCGCTGATGATGCGTGGTGGGAACATTCGCTACCGAGGTATCACCAGTCAAGACGCGAATCGTTGCAACCGCGCTGTCCTCGGATTGCCACAGAGGCAGCAACCGCTTTTCGAGCTGCGTGACCTGCGCAGCTGAAACAATCGCGCCGTGCAATACGATGGTGCTGCCCGAAGAATCGTTTTCATCGAGTCCCACTCTAAGTGGTGCGAGATGATGCTGAAAATAGTCCTCGCCAAAAATCGAGCGCAATTTCGCCATTAGACGCGCCCATTGCTGCTGTCGCATTGGACTTGGCTCGGACTGCCCTTCAACCATATCTGGGTGCGACATACCGGGATTTAGCCCGCCAAGGTACTGCCCTAAAGTCCCAACAAGCGATTCTCTCGCTGGTCGACTGGCTGATTCGTGACAATCAGAATTAACCTTGGCTTCAGACAAATGTTTATGCAGTTGATCTTCTGCTAGCACGCCGTTCCTAGACATAATGCGACGCCTCAAGAGCCGAAGAAATGAAACCGGAGGTGCGTGCCCTGCGCATGTGCGTATCGTTTCTCATATCCGTTTTCATGTCCTTAATTTCTTACGTTCGATTTCTCATGTCTGTTTTCGTGTACCTGCATTCTCACATTGGACAATTCCGTGCTTCAGGGATTCTGCTGACCAAATTCCTATCGATTGCGTTTCTGCGCGCAACATCCCTGATAACAAGACCCTACTGACCAAGCGCTCTTCAGCACCTTTTCATTCACAGCACAACTTGCCCTCAACTCCCCCACTCAACGCCACTTGATGCTCTTTGGCCATTTTTCCTCATCTAAGGACAGCACCATACTAATCGCTTCACCCGCGCAAAAACAACCGGAACAAGCAGACTTTTTTGGGATTTAGACGTTGACTCAAAGATAACCTTCGTCATGAGTCCTATAGTAGTTTGAAATATAAAGATTCTTTTGTGACAAAAAAATTGCGACTCTAATAAACCTTAGTCTTTCCGCACGTCTTGCCAAAAAGAAGTGATTCGTCGTACAGATTTTAGACAGGGATTGAGCGGGCTTTTAATCCCACACGGAATCCAGCGTTTTTCTGCATAATTTCAACTTTATCCACAGGCCCTCCCCATGGTGCATATGCGCAAATTCAGTTTCGAGGAAATCAAGGCACTGGCACACGAAGCCCTGCTGGATATTTTTGATGATCCCTATCGACAACAACGATTCTTTGCACTGACTGGTGCGACACCCCGACAGATTCGTCGGGATATGCACCGCCCGGAATTCATCGCTGCAATCCTCGATTATATTCTTCAGGACGAACCTTTTTTGAAAGAATTCGCTGATCATCAAGACCTCAATCCAGCCGCGATTACTTTAGCGCGACTGCGTTTGCCCGGTGCACCCATGAGCGAATAGGGTATCTCAGTACAGATGGTTCGGTGGGTTCCTACTGCATCACAGGCTGATGCTGCAAGGATCAGTTAGAGCGTGAAACAGAAAATTCCTCGGCGAGCCCGCTGATTCACGTAGCAAATGAGCCCAACCTGACACAGGCTGGCTCCGTGGGTGGGATTCGAACCTACGACCAAGTGGTTAACAGCCACCTACTCTACCGCTGAGCTACCACGGAAAATACCTAGACGAGACATTCAACTGCGATTATATCAAGCACGGTGCGTGGGAATCAAGGATAATTATTCTGTTTCCCGGTCGCACTTTGCAGTTATGGTGGTTATTACAGTCCTGACAAGGTATATCGGTCTTGTCGATTATTAAATTTGATATATTGAAGATTCTTTTTAAGAAGCAGATTATGAGACCTGTTGCACAGGTAGAATTTTTTGAATAAAGCGCAATTTCACATTTTTTATTCTATATTAAAATCTTGCCATGATGTTGTGTTTAGGCCAGAAATAATGGAGAATTTTAAAGATTGGATGCTTTAGACTTCCGCCTGTTGAAGGGGCCTCCATCTCCTAAACAGGGAACCATAAATAGAACTATACTAAATGACTTTTGCAACAGGCTTATGTGTTGAATCCTGATGATTTGGGGAATTTGCATGTATTCTGTTATATTTTAGAGACCTTTCACAAAGTGCCAACGGATTCTGGCTG
>JABSOH010000146.1 GCA_013216065.1 Alphaproteobacteria bacterium | reverse complement strand
ATATTGCCCCTGGATTACAATGCGATTATAGAAAGTCGCGCCAATGACAGAGAGGACAATTTCAATCAGTTTCTTGGCAACTTAACACAGATTGAACCTGTAATGAATTGGATGAAGGCTAATAAATAGGGTAAACAAAATAGTTAGCTTCGTATATAATGCCCAAAATTAATATTGGAAAATGGGTTTATTGATGTGAACGGTGATGTCCTTGAGCTTGATGTGCAATTCTTTGAAAAGGCGCAGACGGGTCCGGCCCGAGCCTTGCTCCAAACCAACGCAAGCGACAGGTGACGATGCTGCTTAGCCCCAGTATTCTTGAACACTTCGAAAAAGGTGGACACGGTTGACGAACACGCGTTAATGTGGTTCTGCGGTATTTTGTGGGATTGAATTCATCGCCGGATTCCTGGAAACTATGAAGCATATCTTTAAGTAATTGATTATCCTTTTACGAGGCGGTGAGCTCGTGTGCTTGACATGGGTTTGTGATCATGGGAAGTGATCAAACCATTAAAGCAAAAGTTGGAATTTTTTTAAATTCAAAAATTGAATTTGTTTAACCCATTGATTTCCTTTGTGCGCCTGTAGCTCAACGGGATAGAGCAGCGGATTTCTAATCCGCAGGTTGAGGGTTCGAGTCCTTTCAGGCGCGCCATTTCCAGCCAGGCTTGGCTAAGATTGATCCACCAAACGAAAATATCTCGTGAACGTACAAGGCGCACTATAACGTAGGGCTGATGGAATGCCTAACGAAGCGCGTTCAACGATGTGGGTATCTAATATGATTTGCGCAGGGCATGTTTGGGTCTACTACCAAAACGAGCAGGAACTCTACTGCAATCCTACCCATGTCTCTGTGCGGAACGTGTACTGTAGTCGGGGCTGGATTGATGACTGCCGCCAATTTTTAATATCATCAAATCCGGTAATGGAGATGTCTTCAGGCACTCAGCGAGGACATTATCGCCACACATAACAATCGAAGGCTTCGTGCCTGAATGCAGCATCTTACCAAAAGCCTCTCGGCCAGATTTTAAAGCATACTCGGTTTCGATCATCGCCATGAATTTCGATCAATACCTACTTCAGGGAGTGTCTTCCACACACCAAAAACGTGATTCTGGGCGCGATTATTCATGGCGGATTATTCCCGACAAAAAGGCGAAGGATACGTGTCCTGAAGAAATAGCGCAGTCGAGGATCAGCAGATCGAGCGGGATTCACCAACCTTCAGCATAGTCTGCACGATAGGGCAGGGCGATGAGTGGGATCATAATCGCTTCGGGCCAGAGAGCCGTTCGGCGACGAATAGCGCGCGCAAAATTCCGGTGATGATCAGCACCTTGAAGTTGAAGAGGAATTCTAGCGCGAGTGCCATCAGAGGTGTTCTCTCAGTATCGAGATTGATGTAAGTCTATAGTCGACTCTTGCCCCGGAATTGAACGTACCTGATATGCTAAGACCTAAAAATCGTCCTCTAGTTGCTATGATTAGTGACGAACGCACTGGTTATCGTGATCGTCCGATTTGCGCGGGCGTGCATGGCCTGTTTATCGGTTTTGGTGGAGTCGTGTGATATTCAGCCAGTGATTCTATCACCATTGCCAAATCCGCTCGTCAACAGAACCGGATTCAGTAATGTCATTGGTAGTGTCGATGGTGTGTTTTTGATAGGGAGTATCTTGAACATCGCGCCGAAGCATTATGGTAAAGAGCCGTTGGGTTCGGATGCAATGCACGATCCGGGGCGCGACGCGACGGCGCTGGAGGGTATTCCAAAAATCGTTGCGGCAGGTCTGCCTTTGTTGGGTATCTGCCGTGGAATGCAAGAGATCAACGTAGCCTATGGTAGTTCGCTGCATTAGGCGGTGTATAAGGTTGTAGGTAAAATTCATCACCGCTGGACAGAAGGCTATCTTGGGGTGGACGGTTACGCTGCCCGGCATTCCCTAAAGGTCAAGCTCGCTGGGCTTTTAGCGCAGATTCTGCTGCCCGAAAAGATGTATCTGATCAACAGTTCACACGCGCAGGCGGGGCACAAGCTTGGCCACAGCTTACACGTCGAAGGCGTTGCCAAGGATGGTGTGATCGAAGCGATATCGGTTACCGATGCACTTGGTGTGTGCAGGGGCACCCGGAGTGGAAACGGGTGCACGGATACGTGGCCGAACAAACAGATTTTCACCGCCTTTCCTCGGGTGGTGTTTACCTATCACGAGAAAAGGATCAACTGACATGTGGCATAAAGTTCGTGCAGCTTTGCACTCGAAATCAGCACCTGAGGCCGAGGAAATCTCGACTGCTGAAGCCGTGGCAGCGATTTTGGTGTATACTGCGCGGCTTGATGATTGTTACGGGGTCGAGGAGCGCACACAAATTCTTGAATTGCTCAAGCGGCAAACTTGGGACATTGAAACCACGCCGGAGGCTTTGATGCTGAAGGCCGAGCGTCTTTGTGCCGGAGTTCTGGATTGCTATAGTTTTTTGCGGGTACTGAATAGTGATTTTGAGGATGCTGACCGCCTTGAGTTAATGCGGATGATGTGGGCGGTGGTGCTAGTGGATGATGTGCTTGACGAATACGAAGCCAACATGATGCGTCGAATTGCAGGTTTGCTAGGTATCAGCGATGCCGATAGTGGCCAGGTACGGCGCGAAGTGATAGACGGTATTTGAAGATTGGGATTCGTGGCGTAGATGGCGGACTTTGAACGGTTTAATTGATGCTCGCGGTAAATCAGATACAGCCCAGACGCTACGATCACCAAGCGAGCAGGTTTTGTGGGTACGCGGGCTGTGGCGTTCATCAGCAGAGTGTGTCCGGTGAGAACCGCCATCCCGATGCCGATGATAAACGGATAGTGTTGTTGAACAGGGGCAGAGCATGAAAAAAAACATCACTGTGCCGAATGCGATGAAGACTTCAGGCAGAATTTGCATCAAAAAACTGCGGGGTGCGAAGGATAATTTTTTCAGTACGAGGATCGTGGGCAGCATCAAGGCATCAGGACGTATATACAATCCATTACAAATTGATTATACTACACGGATGACTTATTCATCAGATTTTTGCCGTAAGATTTTGTCGGTTCGCGAACAGGACGAACTGACGGTATCCGAGGTTATATCTCGTTTTGGTGTAGGCGTGGCCAGTGTAAGTGCGCTGGCTTAAGAAGCCTGATCCTAAACTGAACCATAACAAACCGGGAACAAAGTTGATATGGAAGTTCTGGCACGCAACGATCCTGACGCCTATCAATATGAGCGGACTCGGTGTTTTGGTGTGAATATGTAGGGTAAAACCATGCTCTGCGGCACCCATGGGTGTGGGTTATAAGAAAAACCCCGCGTGTCCGAAGATAGACGCCAACGCACGGCGTATCTTCCAGACATCAGGACGCATGAACACAACAAACGACCAATCATCTATATCGACGAGAGTAGCTTCGCCCACGACACGCCCCGCACCCTCAGCTATATTTGCAGCAGGCCAGTGAGGATTTGATCATCTGGGTTAGTAGAGCTATGCATCAGGGGTGTTCCTAAAACCCCGGGGAATTTGACGGTTGAGCATGGCGAATCAGGTTGCAAGTGGTCTACATGTGTACTAGAGCCTGAACTGAGTACGTCATTGTTGTGTGCTGCGTTATATGTCTGTACTCTTTACTCCTAATGAGGAAGTCATGAAAGAATATACCAATTTTTATATCGACGGTCAATGGGTTGCACCCGTCAAGCCTACGATGATCGATGTGATCAATCCTGCCACCGAAAAGGCCTATGCCAAGATTGCGCTGGGAACGGCGGCAGATGTCGATCGTGCGGTTTCGGCAGCACGTACAGCGTTTGCGACCTATTCAGAAACTTCGGTGAGCGAGCGTTTGGCGATGCTGAGCCATATCGTGAAGGTGTATCAGAAGTGTTACGACGAAATGGCGCAGACCATCTCGCAAGAGATGGGGGCACCGATCACACTTGCGACCCAAGCACAGGCAGCAGCGGGGCTTGGGCATTTGGAGACGTCGTTCAAGGTGCTACGCAATTACTCGTTCGAATACATCCATGAAGGGAACACCATCCGTAAAGAACCCATCGGAGTATGCGGGTTTATCACACCGTGGAACTGGCCGATCAACCAGATTGCCTCGAAGGTTGGGCCAGCGTTGGCGGCAGGGTGTACTATTGTGCTGAAACCGAGCGAAATTTCGCCGCTTTCGGCGGTGCTGTTCGCCGAGATTCTTGACGAGGCCCGGGTACCTCCCGGAGTCTTCAATCTGGTGCAAGGCTATGGCCCTGAAGTTGGCGAGGCGATGTCGCGCCATCCCGAGATCGACATGATGTCGTTTACCGGCTCGACCCGTGGCGGCATTGCGGTGGCGCGGGCGGCGGCGGATACAGTGAAGCGGGTTGGGCAAGAACTTGGCGGAAAATCCCCGCATATTCTGCTTGACGATGCTGCGCTATGTGACAATGTGTATAAAGGCGTGCAATACTGTATGAGCAACACTGGACAGTCGTGCAATGCCCCGACACGAATGCTGATTCCAGCACATCGTCGTGAAGCGATTGCGGCATACGCGGTTAAGGCCATCGCAGACCTTAAAGTGGGTGACCCGAGCAATCCTGAAAGCGACCTAGGCCCGCTCGTGAGTGACGCGCAGTTTG
>JABSOH010000145.1 GCA_013216065.1 Alphaproteobacteria bacterium | reverse complement strand
TTGATCATAGCCCTGCATCAAACCCGAGATCGGGATGGTGTTGTAGCGCACGCCTAGCCGATTCACCAGAGCTTGTGCATCATCAAGGCTTTGCTGGCTGGTGTGTGGTGAAGGCATCATCACGCAATGCACTCGCTCTGCGCTCAAAGCATCCACCGCCAAAGTCGCCACTAAGGCCGAATCCACCCCGCCCGACAGCCCAATTAGAACCTGTTCAAAACGGTTCTTGGCAACAAAATCCCGCAATCCCAAAATAATAGCCTGATAAACATCGGCTTGGATGACAGATTCCTCTTGCGGGCAAAAGTCTGCAACCATCGCCATCCACCCCTCAGCTGTCTGCTGCCAATCCACTGCCTGAATATCCTCAACAAAACTCGGCGCTTGATAGGCCACGCTGCAATCCGCGTTCAACACCAGCGAAGCGCCGTCGAACACCACCCCATCCTGCGCGCCAACCAAATTGACCATCAGCAGGGGTTTCCGAGTCTCGACAACACGCTTAAGAAGAACTTGAAAACGTTTCTCTACCTTGCCGTCGCGTTGATAGGGCGAGGCATTCAGCACCACAAAACCATCCGCACCGCTTTCCGCCATGGTCTCGGCAACATCTTCAAACCAAGCGTCGTGGCAAACCATCACACCAAGGCGCATTCCTGCGATATCCACAGGGCCTGAGATATATTGCGCTGGCGCAAAATTGCGCTTTTCATCAAAAATGCCTTCGTTCGGCAAGTGGTATTTGCTGCTGATCCAATGCACTTCCCCATCCTGAAGCAACAGCACGGCATTAAAAATCGGGGTATGATCACTACCTTGCACACGATCAACGTGGGCGTCCAAATCCACACCGAGCCAAGGCGCACCGATCACTAACGCCGGACCACCCGCAAACTGTTTCGCCAATTGCGTAGCAGCTTCGCGGCAAGAATTCAAAAAATCCGGACGATGCACCAAATCTGCAATAGGATACCCGCTTAGGGTCATTTCTGGAAACACCACCAACTCTGCATCTGAGTGCGCTACGGCAACCTCGGCAATACGGGCGCGATTATGCTGCACTGCACCCGGTGCTGTATTGATCTGTGCTATCACAAAACGCAACACATTAGCGTCCCTGTGCAGCATTGACAGCGTCGAGCAGGAACTCTCGCCCCTGCTTGACCACCGCACGGCCGTCAAACTCGATCACATCGCAGGTCGCAAAAGTCTCGTTCCACAAGGCCGGGATAAAACTCCCAGTGCCAATCACGTCGACTGGTGCTTGCGTAATCGCCATCACCCGACACTTTTCCGGCGTAAAGCCACTTGAAGCTACGATCTCAACATTAGGGTATCCGGCTGCATCAAGTTTCTCGCGCACATGCCAGATACACGCCGCACTGACCCCAGTACCGATCATATACTTCAACTCTGATTCACTGCGATAGCCCTTGATTGCAAAAGGCACGTGCCGCTCAAGGGTTTGATAGCTGAGCGCGGTATCCAGTCCCTCGCAAAACCGCCCGCCGTGGGTATCGAGTCGAACCGACAATCGCCCAGAATACGCCAACTCTGGCAAAGCCGCACAAACCGCAAAACTATCCGTGATCTCACGTCCAAAAAAATCTACCAACACTGTTATGGGGGCCTCGGGAAAGGTGGCGTGGAACATCTCTGCCGCCCGCACCGTTGAGCCAGCATACCCCACCAGACTATGCGGCATAGTACCAAGCCCATTTGATTGACCGAAATATCCTGCCGAGGCACGACACGAGCCACCAATAAAGCCTTTGGCTTGCGCTTTACGTTGAGCCCGCGCGCCACCAACCGAGGCTGCATAACTCATGAGATCGCTCATTTCCGTACCCGCACAGTGGCGCGCTTCCATGGCCAGAAAACCGGTATCGGGCAATTCCGCACACATCGCATAGGCACTGTACGCCGCAACGCAGGTCGCACCGATACGCTGTAACATGCGAGTCTCACACTCAAGCAACAGCGAAAACTGCCCCTCAAGCGTAAACAAGGGACTGCCTGCTCCAACCCACTTTCCTTCCTCGGTCAAAGGGGTGATTTTGATCTCAGCACCCTTTGCTGCCGCAACCGCCTCTAGAAAGGCAAAACACAACTTCGGTGCAAATACCACCGGACGTCGCATAAACACAGCTTGCTTGACACGCGCGTCGCCGTAGTGTTCAACAATTTGTCGTGTGCGACCAAAATAGCTGTCGCTCCAATCCGAAAGCTGATGCGGAATATCTGCAGCTTCAGGAAGGTGGCCACACTGAAGATAAGACTGATGATCCACGGAACACCCTTTTCTCTATAACTCTACTTTAATAACTCTACTTTTTTGCGCTAGGACGCATACCATCGGCAATCATGAAGGCCAATTCCAAAGCCTGCGTCCCGTTCAAGCGCGGATCACAATGCGTATGGTAGCGGTCACGCAAATCCTGATCCGAAATATCTTGTGCCCCCCCTGTACACTCGGTCACGTCCTTGCCGGTCATCTCGATATGCATCCCTCCTGGATGCGTATCCATAGCACGGTGTATGGCAAAGAATTCTTGCACTTCTTTCAGTATCGAAAGGAAGGGACGAGTCTTAAAACCAGACGATGCCTTCACCGTATTGCCGTGCATCGGGTCACACGACCACACCACAGTGCGCCCGGATTCTTTGACCACCTCGATCAAGTTAGGCAAATAATCATGCACCTTGTCGGCGCCCATGCGCACGATCAGAGTGATCCGTCCAGCCTCGTCGGTGGGGTTGAGGCAATCAAGTATCCGCAGCAGATCATCACGCTGCATTGAAGGTCCGCATTTGACCCCAAGCGGGTTCTGTACTCCACTGAGAAAATAGATATGGGCATCATCAGGATCACGGGTACGATCACCAACCCACAGCATATGCGCCGAGCAATCGTACCACTCGCCACTGATGCTGTCTTGGCGAGTCAAGGCTTGCTCGTAGGGCAACAGTAAGGCCTCATGCGAAGTATAAAACGCCGTTTCACGCATGACCGGCGTGTTGTCGGCATCAATACCGCACGCCTTAATGAAGCGCATACTCTCGTCGATGCGGTGCGCGAGAGCCGAGAAGCGCTCGCCTTGTGGGCTACCGGACACGAATTCTTGCATCCACTGATGCACCCGATGCAGACCAGCGTACCCTCCATGCGCAAAAGCACGCAGCAAATTCATGCTCGTTGCCGACTGATGATACGCACGCAACATTCGTCGTGGATCTGGAATCCGGGCATCGGCACTAAAATCGATATGATTGATGATGTCCCCGCGATAACTCGGCAGGCTAATGTCACCCTGTTGCTCGTGATCACTCGATCGCGGTTTGGCAAACTGCCCCGCCATACGCCCAACTTTGACCACGTGCATTCCGCCAGAAAAACTCAACACCACGGCCATTTGCATCAAAACACGAAAACTATCGCGCAGAGTATCAGCATGAAACTCATCGAAGCTCTCGGCACAATCACCGCCCTGGATCAAAAATCCCTGTCCAGCAGCAACCTTGGTCAAGTCGCGCTTGAGCGCACGAGCTTCACCTGCAAAAATCAACGGTGGCAAGCGGGACAAATCGCCCTCAACGTGTTGTAATAGCTGCTGATCTGGATAGGTCGGCATCTGCTTGGCGTTGAGCTTACGCCAGTTATCAGGTGTCCATTGGGGCATAGGCAAAAGTACCCTTCAAAATTATTGTCACAAATTGCGTATAAGCGTATGCAAGCCTTGTAGCGGAAATTTCAAGATTTTTCTAGAGATTTGCTCGTCGAATAGTTTTGATCATATTTAGCGAAAACGGCTCTAACGCATAGTCACAAGCTCCTCGGCTCCAGTGGGGTGGATACCAATCACAGCATCAAAATCTGCCTTGGTCGCACCTGCCTTGATCGCCACAGCTAGGGTTTGCATGATCTCCGGAGCATCATGTCCGAGCAGATGCGCTGCCAGCACACGATCACTCTTGCGATCAACCACGAGACGGAACAGATTACGCTCGGCACGTGCAGGAGGGACAAAACTGAACTGCATCGGCTTAAACCATGCTGAAAATACTTCATAATCAATATCCTGATCGTCAAGCTGCTCAGTAGTCAAACCAACAGTAGCAATCGCAGGTGAAGAAAACACCGCCGACGGGATCATCGCGTAGTCAATGCTAGGCTTCTGGCCATCACCGAACAGATAGCGCACCAACTGCACGGCCTCGCGAATAGCGACAGGCGTTAAACGAACCCGCCCGATCAAGTCACCCAAGGCGTAATGCCCGACCTGACTGGTCTCAAACGTATCGTTCACCTTGATGTAGCCGCGACGATCAACTACGATTCCAGCCTCGGCAAGACCCAGCCCAAACGTGCGCGGGTGGCGACCAATGGCAAACAACACCCCATCTGTTTCGATGCTTTGTGACACGGCATCTTGCTGAACTTCAAGGCGTATCCCCGAGCTTTTCTTTTCGATACGATTGACCAGGGCGTTAAAATGCAGATCGATACCCCGCGCGCGCATTTGCTCTGCCAGAGATACGCGAATTTCGTGATCAAAGCCGCGCAGAAACAAAGCGCTACGGTATAACTGCGTCACCTCGACACCCAAGCCGTGTAAAATCCCTGCAAATTCGGTCGCGATATAGCCACCACCCACCACCACCATACGCTTTGGCATTTCGGGTACATGGAACAGATCATCAGAACTGATGGTATGCTCAACACCCGGGATATCGGGCATGGTCGGAGAGGTTCCGGTGGCAATCAGAATGCGCTTTGCCGAATATTCCTTCTTGCCTACCCGTACCA
>JABSOH010000144.1 GCA_013216065.1 Alphaproteobacteria bacterium | reverse complement strand
GACAATGGCCACGAGTATCAGGCCTTGTTGCACTGGCATTGCGAGGATCACGGATGTCTATATCAAACCACGACCACCCCACCTCAACGGAAAAGTCGAGCGATCTCACAAAACAGACAAACAGGAGTTTTGGCAGTTAATAGATTACACCGACGATATTGATATCAAAACCAAATTAAAGGAATGGGAAACCTATCATAATTGCCACAGATCACACGGCGCCTTGAGCGGGAAAGTCCCATTCGAAGTCTTGAGAGAAAAACTTCTCAAAACGCACGAAAAAGTATAAATTAGGATGTCAGCCAAAGTCTATACCCACACATTTTTTAATGTTCAGTATATTGCTGTTGTTGAGCATGAATTTTTTCATATACCTGTTGGGTAAGATATCTATCGACGATACTTCTAAATACATCGTCACTCATGAGTTTTTTGAAAATCTCCTCGTTACCCTCCATTCTTTCAATGAACAGGCTCTCTAGCATTTTTTTAAAAACTGGTTCGAAGTTATCCTCTGAGTTTACTAATGCTGCCTCACGCAGTTTATCATTGGCAGCGGCTGCTTCAGCCACCTGATCAAAAAACAATTCGTCAGCCTTGTCAAAATCTGTCCCAAACCGTTTATTAAGAGTATCTATAAGTAAAGAAAGCTGAACCTTTTCTTCGTTTATGTCTCCAGTACCCACCTCGGTCGGTCCTCTTAGGGGTTCAGCATCACCCTGATCAAGAGCGATTGAGCCTTCGCTTATTTTTTGTAAGCGGTAGTACTGCAAATCCACGTCATCACCAATTTGGAAGGCCGAACCATCAGTACGCTTAGGTAGTTTTGTGATTAGAAATCGCAAATATGTATAGAGTTTTTCTAGGTCTGAATCCTGATACAGAATAATCTGGGACAGAAAAGCATACAGATTTCTGAAACTGACGAGTTGGCTTCTAAAGAGCTCTTTTTCCTCTTCCTCCAGACTTTTGTACCGTTAGACCGCCTTATCCAGTATGGCATTCATCAGTTGATGATCAGAGACCGATGGTTCTTTTCTGTTTTTGAACCAAATCTCGCACCATGCATTTATCTCATCCTGAGCATATATTTGCCAGTGGTCTATTTTGTGCTGAAGGTCGTAAAGCTGTTGTGAATCAGATATCTCACCAATATCTGTTGCCTCATAATAATCCTTGAACGATCTGTAAATCTCTTCACGGTCATTCACAAAATCAAGCACAAAGGTATCTTCTTTTCCCGGTGCAGTTCTATTTAGCCGTGATAGCGTTTGCACGGCCTGGATACCCGATAAGCGCTTGTCAATATACATTGAATGTAACAGGTGCTGGTCAAAGCCGGTTTGATATTTTTCTGCCACCAACAATATTTGATAGTGATCAGAGACGAATTTATCGGGCAATTCGGTTTCTTTGATCCCGTTGTTCATGGACACCTCGGTATATTGCACCTCAGGATCATCGGGATCATGAACCGTTCCCGAAAAAGCCACAAGCGTTTTAAGATCTTTATAGCCTTTTTCCAGAATATATTTATCAATCGCCAGCTTGTAGAGCACAGCGAGCAACCGCGATGATGTGACCACCATCCCCTTGGCTCGCCCACCGATTTTGTGTTTGGTATGACCGCGAAAATGCTCGACAATCACTTCAACTTTTTGTGCAATATTGTGCGGGTGTAAACGCAGGAATCGAGCCAAGTCTTTCGTGGCTTTTTTTTTGGGAACTTCTGGATCACCCTGGATAGACTTTACCAGCTTATAGTAGGTTTTGTAAGTGGTATAGCTGGACAGTACATCCATGATAAAGCCTTCTTCAATGGCCTGACGCATGCTGTAATGATGAAACGGAGCCTTGCCATTACTTCCGGGTTCGTTAAAAAATGCCAAGGTTTTAAATTTTGGAGTTGCCGTGAAAGCAAAGAAACTGATGTTTGGTTGGCGAGGACGCTTCAGCATTTCTTTCATCAGGTTCTTTTTAGTTTCCTCAGAAAGACTTTCATCTTCACCGTCATCAATGATCTGTTCCGCGATTGCTGAGGCAATTCCATCCTTGTTCAGTATCTTACGCAGTTCCATGGCGGTTTCGCCCCCCTGAGAGCTATGAGCTTCATCGACTATCACGGCAAATGTACGACCTTTTGTTTCAATGCTGATGCCTTCGCCTTTTTTTTCTAACGTTTCCAGTGCCTGAAAGATAAAGGGGAATTTCTGCATGGTTGTGATGACAATCGGAACACCACCTGAAAGAGCCTTGGCCAACTGTTGGGTATTGTTATCAATTTTTTCAACAACACCCTGCTTGTGATCGAATTGATAGATGGTGTCTTGCAGTTGCCGATCAAGCACCCGACGATCGGTGATCACAATGGTTGTAATCAAATACCTTGTTATCCTGATCATCATGCAGGCTGGAGAGACGATAAGCCAGCCACGCAATCGAGTTCGACTTTCCAGATCCCGCCGAATGTTGAATCAGGTAATTATGCCCCGCGCCCTTGCTCTTGGCATCTGCGACAATTTTACGCACTGAATCCAACTGGTGATAGCGTGGGAAAATCATACTTTCTTTTTTATGCTTTTTAAGACCCCGCGCTGTTTCGACACGATTTTCTTTCCTGTGCAGATGCATAAAGTGCGCCAGAATGTCCATCAGACTATCCTTGGCAAGTACTTCTTCCCACAAATAGGCGGAACGATAATTGCCCGATATAGGGGGGTTCCCGGCCGCCATGTCATGACCACGGTTAAACGGAAGGAACGAGGTCTGCTTCCCTTCCAGTTTTGTGGTCATGAACACAAGATCGGTATCAACTGCAAAATGAACCAAGGCACGCTGCTTGAAGCGGAACAAGGGACAGTCAGGATCACGATCTTGTCTGTATTGGTTTTGGGCATTCTCAACTTTTTGATGGGTCATGGGGTTTTTCAGCTCTAGGGTTACGACGGGGATCCCGTTGACCGAGAGCAGCATATCGACAGACAGATTGTGTTTTTTGGGGTGAAAGCGAACCTGACGGGCTAGGGTCAGCGTATTATGTTGATACTCTTGCCATGATTGCGGATTTAAACCGCTGTTCGGCAGGAAAGATACCGCCTTGAAAGCGGTACCAAAACACTTGAAACCATGGCGAAGCACATGAAGCGAGCCTTTTGAGGCGAGCTCTTTACACAGTGCATTGATTAGTGTTTCTTTAGCCCTATCGCCATGAAAGGTGTATAATTTTTGCCATTTTTTGGGTTGGCTTGTTCGGATGAAGGCAAGAAGATCCTCAGGAAAAAGCCCAGTTTGCGGATCGAACGACTGCGGTTTACGCTTTTGGTACCCACCCTGAGTGATCAGGGAATGCTCGATGGTCTCTTCAAAGCATAGCTCAGTATGTTTGTTCATGCTGCTGCCCTAATTATAAATTTCTCTTTTGCGGTTGTTTTCTAACTTTTCCAGCGCGTGACCATCTACCTCAGAAAGCAGGTAATGCCTGATATCAGGATATTCTTTGAGGTATTTTCCTTTCTCATCAAGATCTGGAATTGGATCTTTGCAATCTGTAAATACAAATTTCGAAAGGAAAACTTTTGTACTTTTATTTGTATATGCTAAAATTAGTCGATGAAGGGTTATAAAGCATGCTTCAGCAGCGTTAAGCTGAAGCATTACGTCTTCTGCAGGAATATAGGTTCTAGATTTTTTAAACTCTATACAATAAACAAATAGACTTTCACTGAATAAATGAAAAATGATGAAGTCACATCTTTTAGACCATGGCTTAGCTGTATTGTCTAAAAAAATAAATAGGGGTAAATCAGTGGCGTCTAATCTAATTGAAAATGCTACATCCGAATAACATAACTTAACTTTCAACCTGTCCTTCGATGCTTGATCTGTATCAGCAAGGACGATTTCATTTGACTTGATATTTCCCTTTTCCTTGGCCTTGCACAACATTCCATAGTGAGGCTTTTGCTTACGTGTAAATTCGTGTGTGTCCAAGTAATTGGACAAATGATTGAAATATTCGTCGGCATTTAATGACATATCACACCACCTTTATCTTGCCTGTAACTGCATGAGTGATTAAGGCTGTGCGGTGTTCGTTCAGGCGTTCGATGGCGGTTTCGACTTTCGATTGTAGGGCATCAATTTCAGCGGTTTTGTTATCCAAAAAACCCGCAATGGTTTTTTGAGTATTCAAAGAAGGTAAAGAAATATTCATTGTGGATATGTCACTGAGATAAACCCCTAGCTGGGCACTCTGTTTCGCTTTTGATAAAAGCTGTTTCTGCGATGAATCCGCCTGAAGCGAATACATTAGAAATCTATTATATAAGCAAGAAATTGGCCTAAGCGTTGCTACACTACGTTGAAAAGATATTTTTTCTTCATGGACTGGATAAATAGCTGAACGTCCTAAAGTTCCAACTATCGTGAGAAGTACATCACCAGCCTTGAATGAACCATTTTTATTAATAGAAACAAATTCTTCCTCGCTTATTCGGCTGTCTAAATCAGAATAGATCAACTCATCGTCTTGAATATTTTTAGCGCTGAGCAAGTATGGCCCTTCATCAACTCTTGCATGGGTTCCATGAGTGCCATCTTTTAATGATATTAGATAGTGACCTAGCTTTATTATCCCCCACCCCACAGGCACTTGCCCAAGCCAAGGCACGCCGGAATCTTTCATGGGCGCGTCGGAGTTGAGGCCCTTGGTGACAGCATGGGTGATGAGGGTGGTGCGCTGCTCGGCGAGCAGCTTCAGTAGCTCTTCCTTCTTGGCAATCAGCGCATCAATTTCAGCGGTCTTGTTATCCAAAAAACCTGCTATTG
>JABSOH010000143.1 GCA_013216065.1 Alphaproteobacteria bacterium | reverse complement strand
CCCTACGATAAAACCCTCTATAAACAACGACACAAAGTCGAAAATATGTCCGCGAAACTCAAAGACTGGAGACGTATTGCAACCAGATATGATAGCAGCCATCGTCATAGGGTATATTTAATCAGTCCTGAGCCTAAAAAAGTATTTGATTGAAGAATCCTACAAGGTACTCTAGTGTTATTGGCCTTCAAGATGATACTGCAACCAAATTCTGTTCAAGAAAATGATCCGGTGCCATTCGCACACTGGCCGGGAAAATTGGAATTTTTCCGGTACAAGTCTACTCAAATATGGGGTTGGAGTGGGTGTCGGTGTACGATAGTATGACTTTACCTAATAATAATCCGGGAAACCCAAATGTATACGGCGTACCCTTAGAACGTATCAAGACTTTATCCCTAAATAGAAATATTGATGTGTGAGGGGTGACGCTGGCACTATCCGTTAGTCGCTGCATTTATTGTGTTTTTTTAGCGATGTATCAACTATCCAATACTGTTCCTTATATTGCGCACACATGAGTTGTGCTTCATCAAGAAAACATGACTCAAGAATTTTTACCCTTTGCGCTACCCGAAATCGGCGATGATGAAATTGCTGAAGTGATTGATACACTTCGTTCTGGATGGGTGACGACAGGCCCAAAGGTAAGCCAGTTTGAATCTGATTTTTCCAAATTTCTAAGCAGCGATGTTGAATCCCTTGGGGTTAATTCTGCAACAGCTGGTCTCCACTTAGGCTTGGAAGCGCTAGGTGTTGGGCTTGGCGATGAAGTGATCACGACTACGCACACTTTCACTGCCACGGCCGAGGTCATTCGTTACTTGGGTGCCATCCCAGTGTTTGTAGATGTGGATGTTAACTCGCTGTGCATCAATATAGCTGCAGTAGAGGCCGCAATTACGCTGCGAACTAAGGCTATTATCCCAGTACATTTCGCTGGACGGGCTGCGGACATGGGGGCTTTGATGAAGTTAGCTTCTCGACACGGTATAAAAGTGATGGAAGATGCCGCCCATGCTTTACCCACGACTTGCGAGGGCAAACTGGTTGGTACTCTTGATAGTGACATTTCGGTGTTTAGCTTTTACGCTAATAAAACCATGACAACAGGAGAAGGAGGCATGCTGGTCACGCGCAACCAAGACATTGCGGAGCGTGTTCGTATGATGAGGCTACACGGTATGAACTGCGACGCCTTCAATAGGTTTACATCTAAGAAACCAAGTTGGTATTATGAAGTTCTTGCTCCTGGTTATAAGTATAACATGACTGACGTTGCCGCCTCTATAGGCATTCATCAATTGAGGAGGATACGCGTCTTTCAGCAAAAGCGTGCGCGCATTGCTGATTTGTATGATGCTGCGTTTGCCGATTTACCGATTGCACCTCCTCCTCGTCCTGTGCAAGGTGATATGCATGCTTGGTATCTGTACGTGATTCAGCTTGGCGATGATGCGTGTGTGAACCGTGATGACTTTATTGATCAGATGTTTGCGCAGAAAGTTGGTTGCAGTGTGCATTACATCCCTCTGCATTTACATCCTTATTGGCGCGATACTTATCGGCTGACGCGAGAGATGTTCCCAATTAGTCAGCAAATATACGAGCGTTGCGTATCTTTGCCAATTTATAGCAAGATGACCGATAACGATGTAGAACGGGTTGTTAGAGCCGTGAGGGTGGCGGTGGGATGATTGCCAAGCGACTGTTTGATGTGTTTGCAAGCTCACTGGGGCTGTTATTACTGGTATTGGTTTTTATAATATTGGCTATTGCAATCAAGTTAGATACATCTGGCCCAGTATTTTTTCGGCAAGAACGCGTGGGGCGTTTTGGAAAAGTGTTTCGAATCCATAAGTTTCGAACCATGGCGGTAGATTCTGAACGCAAAGAGGTTCAGATTACGGTTAGAAAAGACATGCGCATAACTCGCGTGGGAAAGATTCTGCGGCGTTATAAAATTGATGAGTTTCCACAGCTCATTGATGTATTGCTTGGTAGCATGAGTTTTGTTGGTCCGCGACCGGAGGTTTCGCGCTATGTTGCATGCTATCCTGAAGATGTGCGCAGGTTGGTGCAGACTGTTAGGCCAGGTATTACAGATCGTGCGTCTATTGAATTCAAGTCTGAAAGTAAAATCTTTAGCCGAGATGAAAATCCTGAACGCGCGTATATTGAAGATGTGTTACCAATCAAACTAGATTATTATATGGAATATGTGCGAGAGCGTAGTTTTTTGGGTGACCTAAAAATTATTATTCAGACGTTGGTTACGATTGTGCATTAAGGTTTATCAATAGACCTGTTGCCATGTTGCCAGAGGTCGAAATACTGCTGAATGTTTTGCCGTTAACTCCAGAGACCAAAGGCATCATCAACCGCGAGATGCTGGATAGCTTACCTAAAACTAGGTGCACGCGTGGTGAATACGGCGATCATGTCCACGAGTCTGATCTGCTCAATGCACTGGATTGTGGTCAGATTAAGCCCTGTTTTAGGTGTTAGGGCGTGATTCACGGCGAATTTGACTTGCCGAGAGCGGGTTGCGCTTGCCCACCACTACGGGGAACGATCGCAAACGCTGACTGGCGGGTGTAGCCGTGCGCGCAAGTGTGTGACCCGGGCGCGAATAAAAAACAAAATCGCAAAACTTCTCTAACCCCATCCAACCACGCCACCTGTGCAACTCGGACAGGATATCAGTTCCGGCAAGCCAATAAAAAGAGTTGCTTGCGCGCTGTCGATGTAAAAATTCTAGAAAATCAATGGTATAATCGCAATCTCCCTGTGCCATCAATAGGCTCAAACGGTGATACGGATGCCGTCCTAAACGCTGTTGCACTCCGGCAACACGGGTGGCAAAAGGCGTGAATTCACTGCCCACTTTGAGTGGGTTTTGCGGTGTTGGTAACCACCAAACTTGATGTAGACCCCATGCCTTCCGCAACCCTTCTGCACACTGCCAATGGCCTTCGTGGACAGGGTTGAACGAGCCACCAAACAGCCCAATGCGACGCTTGTGCGCACCACGCAACCACGCCAATTCGAACGGATCATGACCGGACTTCACCATGACCGCGCACATGATATTGGAAGGTCGTGAGTTGTTCTAGTCCAACCGGGCCGCGCGCGTGCATCCGTCCTGTCGAAATTCCGATCTCGGCCCCCATGCCAAACTCACCGCCATCAGCAAATTGCGACGAGGCATTATGCATCACAATCGCGCTATCGACATTATGCAGGAAACGTTCGGCAGCATCATTGTCTTCGCTCAAAATGACATCGGTATGCCCAGAGCTATACGCAGCAATGTGGGCTTCTGCAGCGGCTTGATTCGCTACCATCTTTACCGCCAAGATTGGTGCAAGGAACTCACAGCCCCAATCGGCATCTGTCGCTGGAAGTAAGCGGTCATCTAACGCGCAATATACTGCATCACCACGTAATGTACAGCCAGCACCGATCAAGGCATCAAAAATACGTCGGATGTACTGGGACGGAAAATCACGGTCGATCAACAAGCATTCCGCCGCACCACAAATACTCGTGCAGCGCATCTTGGCATTCAGCAACAGCTTGACTGCCATGTCGATATCAGCACTCGCATGCAGATAAACGTGTACGATACCTTCAAGATGGGCAAACACGGGCACACGGGCTTCCTCCATCACGCGCTGAACAAGGGTCTTCCCGCCACGGGGCACGATCACGTCGATTAGACCTTGCGCCTTCAGCATATCACCCACTAAAGCCCGATCGGTGCCTTGCACCAATTGCACTAGCACCGGGTCAAAATCTTGCGCCACAAGAGCATCACGAAACAGGTTGACTAAGATTCGGTTGCTGTGAATTGCTTCCTTGCCGCCACGCAGAATCACCGTATTACCCGACTTGAAACACAATGCTCCGGCATCAATCGTGACATTCGGACGCGATTCGTAAATCATACCGATCACGCCAAGCGGAGTCCGCACCCGTCTAATTTGCAAGCCACTGGGCTGTGTCCAATCCGCTATCACTGCACCGACAGGATCGGGTAAATCGGCTATTTGGCGAAGACTCGTCGCCATGGCAGCGATACCCACCGCATCGAGCCGTAAACGATCCAGCATGGCTTCTGGATAGCCTGCCGCCTGCGCCGCAGCAATATCCCGCGCATTTTCGTGCAAAATATCCGATTCTGCTGCCTCAAGCGCCGAATCCAAACCACGCAGAACGGCATTCTTACGCGCACTGTCCGCACGCGCCAACGCTGGTGCCGCCGATCGTGACATCTGCATCTGCTCTGCAAGAGCATCCCTTGGGGTCATTGTCGTCTCGGCCACACTTATCCGCGTTCTCTCAGCATAAAATTGTCACGATGGATCAGGGTGTTTTCACGCACAAACCCTAAATACCTAACTATATCAGCACTTTTACGGCCTTTGATCAAGGCCAGTTCCTGATCCGAATAATTGATCAGACCATGTCCCATCACACGCCCGGCCTGATTGACAATCGCCACGGCATCACCGCGCTGAAAACTACCGCCTTGCCCAGACACACCGGCGGCGAGCAAACTTTTGCCGCTTAAGACAGCGCGCACGGCACCAGTATCGATCACCACTTGTCCAGCTGGAGTAAGCAAACCGCTCAACCAACGCTTACGGGCTTGAATCGGCGTGCCTTCGGCTTGAAATACGCTGCACGCTGCTCCATCACGAATCCGTGCTAAAGCATGCTGCTGCTGGCCTGAGGCAATAATCATGTGGCAATTGCTGCCAAGGCACATCTCAGCTGCCAAAATCTTGCTGTGCATACCCCCGGTGCCGTGATCACTGCCGCCCTTGCCAGCAAGT
>JABSOH010000142.1 GCA_013216065.1 Alphaproteobacteria bacterium | reverse complement strand
AAAATTCAATGGTATTCCGAAAAAACACTTCAGCATATTCTTGAAAGAGTGCGAATGGCGATTTAATACTGGTTCACTACAAAATCTACTTAAAGACTTCAGGTCTACTCTCAAGTCTGAATCTTAGGTGTCAGCCCCAAGTATTTTTATCTTTTGATAAGCCAAAATTTCTGATTCACTTTTTCCATCTTATTATTTTTGCATGAAGGGAGATGAACATTAGACTTGTTGCAAAAGTAGCATTTTTTTAAATAAGGCGCAATGTCCCATTTTCTGTTCTATATTAAGATCCTGTCGTAATGTTGTTTTATGCTGGCAGTGATGGGGAATTTGGCGGTACGGGGATGGCAGAATTGGTCAGCCAGGATGCGGAATTTCTTCATATGGATGTGTTCGGTGCGCACGCGGGTTGCGATGCAGCAAGTCCTGCTGTCCGAACTGCACTGTATGCTGTTCGACAAACCCGGGCGCGCGCAGTTCCGTGATTACATCTTCCAACTCTGTCGTTGCACGCCAACTGCCGTATGTGACGGTTAGCTATACGGCGGACATGCAACACCCCGTCGTCACTCAAGATCACGAAGTTTACGTAAATCGGACACCTTGCGGAAACCGCTTTGTGCGGTCAATCTCGTCGTTGTTCCCGTGCTCAAATCCTCATGTGCATTTATGGGTATTTACTCACTTACAGATACTCAAGCGCGATAATCTCGCAATCTTGATTGCCTCGCGGTGACTTGATGGTTACCACCTCTCCAAGGCTTTTGCCGATCAGAGCGCGTGCCACCGGAGAAGCCACCGAAATCCGATTCTGGCTCGTGTCTGCTTCCGGCTCGCCGACGAGTTGGTAACGTTGTTCTTGCTCGGTCTCAAGATACAGAATCGTCACTGTTGCGCCAAATTTTACCGTCTCCCCACTCATACTCGTCGGATCAATGATGCTCGCGCGCGAGATGACCGCCTCAATTTCTTTAATACGGCCTTCGATGAAACTCTGCTTCTCGCGTGCCGCGTGGTACTCGGCGTTCTCTTTCAAATCACCGTAGTCACGCGCCGTAGCAATCGCCTTAATAATCTCGGGACGCTCGTTGCTCATCAGATGCATCAACTCGTTGCGCAGCTTTTGCGCGCCGCGCGGAGTCAGGGGAATTTTTTCCATCACAAAACTCCTTGCTCTACAAATCTTGTTTTTCAATTCGTTTGCTGCAATTTACTGCCAAGGCTCTTAAACGAACTGTGCGCCAATGCGCTGTTGGGTCGAGGTTGCCACCAGTAGCTCAGCATCGCTGATTGCCAAAGCCTGAACTACCATCAACGCTGCCGCCATCGTCGTGAAATACGGTATATCTTTTTCACGCGCCGCACGCCGCATGTTCTCGGAATCGCGCACCGACTGCCGTCCCTGCGTGGTGTTGAATACCAAATCGACGCGACCTTTTTTGATCATCTCAACGGTATGGTCATCTGCAGATTCGGCATCATGAAATTTTTTCACCACCTGCACTGTCAAACCTGCCTTTTGACACGCTCGCGCGGTTCCTTGAGTGCAGAGTACATGAAAATTCAACGCTTGCAAGTGACGCACTAGTTGCACGGTTTCGGGCTTGTCGGCATCGCGCACCGAAACTAGCACGGCTCCTTCGCGTGGCAACATCATGCCGGCGCTCAATTGTGCTTTGTAGAATGCTGTTGGCACATCGTTCGCCGCACCCATCACCTCGCCCGTCGAGCGCATTTCCGGCCCAAGAATCACGTCGCTGCCTGGGAAACGATCGAACGGGAACACGGCCTCTTTGACGGCGAAGAATCCCGGTGGGATCCATTGCGGGGCATCAAGCTTGGCGAGGCTGCATCCTGCCATGACCTTAACGCCGATATTTGCGACTGGAACGCCGGTTGCTTTGGAGACGAAGGGTACTGTGCGTGAGGCACGCGGGTTAACCTCAATGACGTAGAGATCCTCGCCTTGGACAGCAAATTGAATATTCATCAGTCCGATGACTTGGAGTGCAAGACCAAGCTCGATGCTTTTTTGGTGAATTTGCGCCTGCATGTCTGAGGTCAGGGTGTGCGGTGGCAGTACGCAGGCACTATCGCCAGAGTGGACTCCGGCACGTTCGATATGCTCCATGATCCCCATCACGCGCACCTCGGTGCCGTCACAAATGGCATCGACATCAACTTCGATGGCGTTGTCAAGAAAACGATCCAGCAACACCGGATCTTTGCCTGAGACTGCTACGGCGTCGCGGATATAGCAGCGCAATTCGTCGCTGGTGAACACAATCTCCATAGCTCGGCCACCAAGCACAAACGACGGGCGCACCATCAGCGGAAAGCCAATGCGCTTGGCGACGGCAAGGGCTTCGGATTCGTTGCGTGCAATACCGTTTTCTGGTTGGCGAATTTCGAGACGATCCAGCAATTGGCTAAACAATTCGCGGTTTTCGGCCAGATCAATGGTGTCGGGGGTGGTACCCAAAATCGGCACGCCTTCGGCTTCTAGGCTGCGTGCGAGCTTAAGCGGGGTTTGCCCGCCGAGTTGTACGATGATCCCTTTGACGCTGCCACAAGTTTGCTCCTCGCGTACGACGGCGAGGATTTTTTCTAACGTCAGTGGCTCAAAATACAGCCGATCCGAGGTGTCGTAATCGGTCGAGACGGTTTCAGGATTGCAGTTCACCATCACCGATTCGATGCCAAGCTCTTTTAAGGCATAGGCGGCGTGAACGCAGCAATAGTCAAACTCGATCCCCTGGCCGATTCTGTTTGGACCGCCGCCGAGGATCAGGACTTTGTCGCGATCGCTCGGCGCGGCCTCGTTACAGACAGTGCCAGGCTGAGCGATTTCAAACGTGTGATACAGATACGGGGTTTTCGAGACAAATTCTGCCGCGCAGGTGTCGATTTTCTTGAAGCAACCGTGCACGCCTAAATTGCGGCGATAGTTGCGGATTTGAGTTTCGTCGCTGTCGGTGAGTGCCGCTAGGCGGGCATCGGTAAAGCCGAACTGTTTTACCGCCAACAACCCAAGCGCATTTTGTGGCAAACCTTCGGTAGAGATTTTTTGCTCGGCGCGCACTAATTCGCCAAGGCGGGCGATAAACCACGGGTCAATCTTGCTCGCTTGGTGGGCTTCGGCTTCGGATAGGCCGCGCCGTAGAGCCTCGGCAACCTTCAACAGTCGATCGGGAGTTGGTTTGTGCAGTTCGGCAAGGATCGTTGTACGAACCCCGGGCTGCTCAATTGTCGCACCCGGTCCGATGTTCGGGAGTGACACTGGGTCAAGACCGAAAAGCCCAATCTCAAGACCCGAATAGGCCTTCTGGATGCTCTCGTGAAAACTCCGTCCAATCGCCATCACCTCGCCTACCGAACGCATGCTGGTGGTAAGTTCGGCCTTGTTGTTCGAAAATTTCTCGAAGGCAAAACGCGGGATCTTGGTCACGATGTAATCGATCGTCGGCTCAAAACTCGCCGGAGTTGACTTCGTGATGTCGTTTTGCAACTCCCACAGTTCGTAGCCCACCGCAAGCTTGGCGGCGATTTTGGCAATCGGGAAACCCGTGGCCTTCGATGCCAATGCCGAGGACCGCGAGACGCGCGGGTTCATCTCGATCACCATCATGCGGCCGTTTTCTGGATTAACGGCGAATTGCACGTTCGATCCACCTGTATCGACCCCAATCGCACGCAGACACGCAATTGACGCGCTCCGCATGCGCTGGTATTCTTTGTCGGTCAGGGTCAGTGCTGGAGCAACCGTGATCGAATCACCGGTGTGAATTCCCATTGGATCTACGTTCTCAATTGAACAGATAATGATGCAATTGTCGGCGTGATCGCGTATGACTTCCATTTCAAACTCTTTCCAACCCAAAACTGATTCTTCCACCAAAACGGTGTGCGCGGGGGAAGCTTTAAGTCCGCTTTCGATCAACGGCCAGTATTCATCTTCGGTCTGGGCGATGCCGCCACCTTGTCCGCCAAGCGTAAATGACGGCCGGATCACGGTGGGCAGGCCAACAAGTGTTAGCGCATCCTTAGCCTCTGCGAGGCTCGAAATTTGCTGCGCCAACGGGCATTCAAGGCCGATTTCCGTCATGGCGTTCTTGAAGCTCAATCGATCCTCGGCGCGGTGAATCACCTCGGCATTTGCCCCGATCAACTCGACCCCGAGCGCCCTAAGCTGCCCGTTCTTAGCAAGACTCATCGCGCAGTTCAGCGCGGTTTGCCCGCCCATGGTTGGCAGAATCGCATCGGGCTTTTCTTTTTTGATAATCTCGACGATTTGCGCAGGCGTAATCGGCTCAATATAGGTCACATCAACCATCGATGGGTCGGTCATGATCGTCGCAGGATTGGAGTTAACCAGAATCGTGCGGTAGCCCTCTTCACGCAAGGCCTTGCACGCCTGGGTACCCGAATAGTCGAACTCGCAGGCCTGCCCGATCACGATCGGACCGGAGCCGATCACGAGAATGGTGTGGAGATCGTCGCGTCGCGGCACGCCTACACCTCGGCCGCGCCGGGTGGAGTCCCACCCTTCGCGATCTCTGCTCCGGTCACCGACTCGCCGGCCGCGACGCGTTCGGTCATCTCGCGGAAGCGATCGAAGAAGTAGGCCGCGTCGTGCGGCCCGGGCGAAGCCTCGGGGTGGTACTGCACGGAGAAGATCGGCTTCTCCTGGTGAGCGAGCCCCTCGACGGTACCGTCGTTGAGGTTCTTGTGCGTCACCTCGACCGGCTCGCCCGCGCTCGCGAGCGAATCAGCGGAAACCGCGTAGCCGTGGTTCTCCGCACAGATCGCGACCTTGCCGGTCGCGAGATCCTGACCCGGCTGGTTCCCACCGTGGTGGCC
>JABSOH010000141.1 GCA_013216065.1 Alphaproteobacteria bacterium | reverse complement strand
TCGCCAATCCAAAATGCCATCACACCGTTTGCCACGTTCCGGGTATCCATGGGTACGCGGCAGATCATCGGCAAAACCACTTTCATCAAGATCAATGATTTGTCTGCCCTGTGCCCAACAAGCTGTCGTTGAAAGTATCGCCGTTGACTCATTGCCTAAAACGTTAATTCCTCGTCTTCATGATCCGTTTTAACCGCAACATGGCTGATGCTTCCTAATTAATCCGTGAGTGCAGCTTGCAAGCGTTGTTTGGTCGGCTCGCACAGTCTTTTGATCCCCATCTTTCTAGCGAGCGCCTCGGCGTCCCCGTCTAATCCGAGTACTCTATTGATGGCACACAGTTCTTCTTGACAGATGTACTCCACATTCTTCATTTCGTTGTTGCGGTTTCTATACCGGATCTGCGCTTGGCGTTCCTTTACGGTGCCTTTTTGCCAGTAGAACCTGCCAACATTTTCCCGCGTACTCTCGCACCATTTTTGAGCAATCGACAGGATGTGCTTTCGGATCTTACTCCCTGCCTTCTTCCATCCATGGTGCCGGGCGATGCGCCGCGCCAGAATATCCTCGTGGATAGGCCCTTCGGTGTCGATTACATGATCGATCATTTTGCGCAGCGTGGGTTCGTAATGTTCGTTAAAGAACTGATCCTGTTTCGACTCCAGCGCTGATTCGTCGAAAACCGTATAAACATAATCGTGAATACTGCCTTCCGTCACACCGAGCAGATGGACGATCTTTTCTGGTTCCGCATCTTCGTTCTCATCGCCAGAACGGTTCCCGAGAGCAGCGACAGCAGATGCCCCTGCGATAACATTAGGGTCATCGTGCGTGTCGGTTCGAGCCTCGATAAACTCGTCATCCTCCGGCGAGAAATCAATGACAGTGTCCATGTCGATCCTGTGTTCTTCCGCCTCGTCTTTAGGTTCATCGGCATCATCAAAGCCAAGCGAATTTCGTTCCTGCCTGTCCTGCCCCACCTCTACGCATTTGGCTGCAGCGGCCTCTTCGGCTTCCTTACGCTTACGCTGATCTTCCTCCAAATGCACTGTAAGAGCCTCATCAAGCGTTTTTAGAGCGCCAGGCTTGTTAGTCCACCAATCGGTCGACCAGACCCGGAAAAGCGTCCATCCCAGATCTTCTAGCTTAGCCTGCCGAATCTTATCGCGCTCCCGCGCGTAAGCCATGCTGTGGTACATCGCTCCATCGCATTCAACACCGGCGAGATAAACGCCGGGATGATCGGGGTGAACAATCCCGAGATCGACCCGATAGGAGGAAACCCCTATCTGTGGATGAACCTTCCATCCCTTGCGCTTCAACTCACGCGCAACCGCAATCTCGAAGGGTGAATCGAAATCCGCCACCGATCCGTGTACAGCAACCGCCAATGCCGAGGATCCCCGTTCGGCATATTCTAGAAAATGCTTCAGATCCTTGACCGCTTCCGCCGAGCTTCGCGAAAGATCCATGTCCTCCGGCCGTAGAGTCGAAAAGACGACCATCTCGAAACGTGCCCGCGTCATGGCAACGTTAAGACGTCGCTCCCCACCTTGCTTGTTGAGCGGGCCTAAATTCAACGAAACATTACCCGTGTGGTCTGGGCCATAGGTAACACTGAAAAGAATAACGTCGCGTTCGTCTCCCTGAACCGTTTCTAGATTTTTGACAAATACAGGCTCTATTACTTCACTACTAAATGCCCATTCGATACGTGGGTTTTTGCGCCGCTCCTCATCAAGCATATCCATGATCAGGCTTTGCTGCTCGACATTAAAGGTGACAACCCCGATTGTCTGTTTCCGAACGGCTTCGTCTTCATGGGTGAGACGGCGCACAATTTCGGCCGCAATTGCCTTAGCCTCACCCTGATTGTGGCGCGCAGTACCGCGCGCATAGAAACCGTCGGGACGGACAAGGCTGACGCCCTTGTCAGGCGTCATAGGTGCCGGAAATGTGATCAGAGCATCTTCGTAATAACGGTTGTTCGAGAAGGCAATCAGGCTCTCACGATGTGATCGGTAGTGGAGGTTGAGCGTACAATTTGCAATATTGGCACACTGCATTTCATCAAGAATACTTTCAAGATCACCTTCCTGGCTGATATCGCCATCTGGATCGTCTTCCGACCGCGAAAAGAAATTGCTTGGCGGCATCTGCTTTGGATCACCCGCAACGATGACCTGCTTACCCCGCGCAATCGCGCCGACCGCATCCCACACCGTGATCTGCGATGCTTCGTCAAATATGACGACATCGAAAAGTTCCTGATGGACAGGTAAGTATTGGGCTACTGAGAGCGGCGACATCATCAAACAGGGAGCCAACCCAGTGATCACATCGGGGATTTCCTCCATCAGCCTACGCATTGGCTTATGTCTTTTCTTCTTTTGAATCTCATACCTGAGGACACCCCATTGCCGATCAGTTTGGTTGGGCAACTGACCACTAAGTATGGCGACAACATGCGCAGCAGTGGCTTGGCGAAACTTGTCATCGGCAGCGCGGAACTTATCGATTGTCGTCATGTGCTCCGACGTGTTGAACTCCCGCAGTACCTGATCCTCAGTTATCAGCTGCCCCGACCACCAAGAGCAATAGGCAACCTCAAAGGTCGCCTTAATTTCGTCGATAGGCACTCGTCCCTCTTCAATGGCCTCCACCAATGGCAACAAATCCTGATCGACTGCCTCGTTGCGCCACCGCCGCCAACTACACCATTTGCTGAGTTCTTCACGCCGTTCAGCAATCTGGTCGGCGGTTTCGCAGATTGCATCGAAGGCATTATTGGTTTCTGAGAAATGATCTTGGACTGATTTTCCGGCCAATAATGAAAACGCATCGGCAGCTTGCGTCAGGCACTCCATCTTCTTCTTGAACAAAGCGGCGGCCCGCCCCACAGGCGCTTCAGGCGAAAGTAGGTCGTTGCCATCCTGTATCAAAGATCGAATCTTCTCGCGCAACTCCGCAAGAAGGTCAACATTGGTCGCAACCATGCCAACCGCCGATTTCACTCTTTTCCCCAGCGATCCGAGTTCGCCAATGGCGTTGGAATCCGTATCATGCTTGCACCATTGCTTCATAAAGCTCAATTGCACATCAAGAGCCTCAATGGCCTCGCCCTCTTCCTTCAATTTGTTCAGCAAGGGGATGTCATGATCAAGATTGGGTTGCCCATAGGCGATACCTTGCTTTAATTTCTTAACGATTCCGCGTTTCGCTAAAAACTTCTTGAGAAACCAGGACTGGTTTGCCTCTGACCATCGTCTTAGAAGAGACGCGGGATCCAACCTGCGCCAAGCCAAAGGATTATAGGAACAACTGAGATCGGCCTGGGAATCAGCGTAGCACTGCAGGTAGCCGACCGCCTGTTCAATAGCATCGAAACTCTCTTGGGCATCAGCCTCCAATGCGAAGGCCACCTGCTTGTCGTAACAGGCAGTGATAACATCGCCGAGATGTACCAGATTTTTCAGTGTTTCCATATTCTGGTTCAGGACATCAATGCCGATGACTTGAATAAAGTCCTGATAACCTCTCTTGCAACGAGAAGCTGCTTTTGACAACTCCAACGCCTTTTTGGTGATATCGCCTTGCCAATTCGGAGACCATTCACTAGTTGCAATGATCTGAAATGGGCTATCGCTGAAATTGTCCACCGCACCCGCCTGAACGGCCAGATTTTCGACGGTCTCTCTCATGACCCGTAGCATCGCTTCATTGTGATACTCGGAGTTTAACCAACTCAGTTTCACACGATTGGCAATTTTCTCATCCCTGATCTTCACCCCCATCGCTTCATAGGCCGACATGCCGTTGCGGCGGCGCATGTGGAGATGATCGACAAACTTGTTGAGCCGATCCCGCAATTTCTCTAACTCCTGGGCTTTCATTCTCCAAGATTGAGCCGATTGTGTGGAGGCCTGTGCCCAAGTGTTGTTGAGTTGCGCCAGGATGTCCGATTTTCTGGCCTTGTTGGAATGAAGCTCAAGGCAGAACCGGCCGATGTCAATTTCCTTCAGACGTCGGTAAACCACATCAAGCGCAGCGATCTTTTCAGAAACGAAGAGAACTGTCTTCCCCTTGCCCAAGAGATGCGCGATCAAATTGCTGATGGTTTGGCTCTTGCCAGTTCCCGGAGGGCCGATGATAATGAAATCCTTGCCGCGATCTGCAGTTCCTATGGCCGCCATCTGCGAGGCGTCCGCCGGAAGCGGGGCTAAGAGATCGGAAGGTTTGAAGAACCGATCCACCTGATCGCGTGCAACAAAGTCTATATCGCTCTTATAGGCTTCGCGAGGCGTATCGATCAGGTGCCTGACGATGGGATTGTTCTTCAGCGCATCCGTACGATCGACAAGATCCTTCCACATCAGGTATTTGGCAAAAGAAAAGTGCCCGAGGACAACATCCTCGACCACTTCAAAGCCCGGCGCATCCTTGACGGCTCGGCGAACCTTGTTCCATATCCCTGCGATATCAACCCCACTCTCATCCTTGGGGAGTTCGCCATCCAAGCCTGTGATGTTGATCTCGAAATCCTTACGGAGCATTTCCAGCAGGGTTGTATTGAACTTGGACTCGTCGCCATGGGAGGCGAGTTTCACACCGCTACGCACGGATTTCCGTTCCATATTCACGGGCACCAAGATGAGCGGCGCACGGTGTCGCTTGTCAGCCTTGTCCCTCTTTTCATCGCGTTTCCAAAGTAGGAAACCAAGTGCCAAATACAGCGTGTTGGCTCCGCCCTCCTGCAGCGCGGTTTGCGCCTTGCGGTAAATTTCTACTGATCTTTTCTTAAGTTCTTCCTTCGGCAGACACACCAGCACTTGACCGTTCTGCAGTGCTGATCGCGCGTATTCCTCGGAAATGCTTTCCCCGGTGCGTTCCCTGTGGATATCTTCGTCTTGCGCCTTGGTGGTAGGCTCAGGAATAGCCTCAATCGATATCTTCCCTCCTTCCGCAAGGTTGTCTTCTAGTTT
>JABSOH010000140.1 GCA_013216065.1 Alphaproteobacteria bacterium | reverse complement strand
AAAATACGCCTTCAGCGCATCGCGATAGGCGATGCGATCGGCACTGCTGCCGAGCGTATTTAGATGCAGCACAACGCGATCTGCGACTCCGAGCCGTTGCAGTGTTGCCATGCCAAGTGTGATGATTTCAAGATCTGCGAGATAACCCGTCGCGCCGATTAACTCGGCCCCGAATTGGTGAAACTGCCGCAAGCGGCCTTTCTGTGGGCGTTCGTAGCGGAACATGGGGCCAGCGTAAAAATAGCGGAGCGGCACCGACTGCGCGAGGCCATGGCTAAAATATGCGCGCGTAATACTCGCTGTGCCTTCGGGGCGCAGGCTAACCTCTTCGCCGCCGCGCGTGGTGAAGGAATACATTTCCTTGCCCACGATATCGCTGTTGGCACCTAGGCCACGATTGAACAGCCGGGTTTCTTCCATCAAGGGCATGTCGATACGCGTAAACCCGGCTAGGGCGGTTTCAGTTTCGGCAGCAGTAACCACCGTGCGATGGGCATGGTATTGGGCGGGCAGCAAATCGTGGGTGCCGCGAATCAACCGAGGCGGGGTGTTCATGATATCATGATACAAACTCGATCTGGACTGCGTCGTTGGCAGCAATCTCGGCGGCTTTGGCTTCGATCATGGTGACGAGGTGCTCGACGATGTCGGCGTTGCGCAAGACATGATCGGTAAGGCCGCTAACATAGATTTGATGGTTGTTGTTGCCCCCGCCCGTGATGCCAATATCGCTCATCTTGGCTTCGCCTGGGCCGTTGACGACACAGCCGATCACCGACACCGTGAGTGGGGTAGCTATATGTGCCAGCTGCTCTTCGAGCAGGGCGACGGTGCTGATGACATCGAACTGTTGCCGCGCGCAGGATGGGCAGGCGATGACCATGACCCCGCGATGGCGCAGGCCAAGGCTCTTCAAGATATCGAAGCCAACATGAATTTCTTCAACCGGATCACTCGCCAGCGAAACTCGCAATGTATCGCCGATCCCTGCCCACAGCAGTGAACCCGTGCCAATCGCTGACTTGACCGTACCGATTCGAGGGCTGCCAGCCTCGGTGATGCCGAGGTGTAGCGGATAGTCGCACAATTCGGCAAGTTGTCGATACGCTGCAGTCGCCATGAACAGATCCGAGGCTTTGACGCTAATTTTGAAATTGAAGAAATCCGCATCCTCAAGACAACGCATATGTTCCAGCGCGCTTTCGACCAGAGCTTCTGGGCAAGGCTCAGCGTATTTTGCCAGCAGATGGCGTTCCAACGAGCCGCCATTGACTCCAATGCGTATAGCTGCCCCGTGATCCTTGGCGGCTTTCACCACCTCGCGTACCCGCGTGCGGTTGCCGATGTTGCCCGGATTGATCCGCAGACACGCAGCTCCAGCCTTGGCCGCCTCGATGGCACGGCGATAATGAAAATGGATGTCGGCAATAATCGGCACTTGCGAGGCACGCACGATGCTTTTTAACGCCACCGTCGATTCCGGTGTGGGACATGACACCCGCACTAAATCCGCCCCAGCCTTTTCAAGGCGTTGGATTTGTGCTACCGTCGCCGCGACATCCTCGGTAGCGGTGTTGGTCATGCTCTGCACCGTGATTGGTGCGTTCCCACCAATCGGGACATCGCCAACCATAATCTGGCGCGATCGGCGGCGTTGAATACTGCGATCAGGACGGTAATTCATAGAAGATCTATTCCTGATTAAGCGTGTCAAGGCTGATCCAGTCGTCGCTTGCAGCAAGCACGCCATAAGGAACCTCGGTGACGGCCTTACCCATCGCGTCCATTAACATGACGCTGACACCTTCGGCCTCGGTGATGCGGATATTCAGCCCTTCGCCGAAAGGCAACGTCAATGCCTCAGCGGGCTCGAGCAATATACGCCGATCCTGCTCGTCTTTGTTCCGGATGCTGATCCATAAGTGCTCCGGGTGGCTGATACGTACCCCTGCAACACGCAGAGACTCTGGTGTTGGTGCTACGGCGTTTACACCAGTCGCTTTGACTAGGGGCTTGACCTCCGCCTGTTCTGTTAACTCGGCAGTCACTTCGCTGGTTACTTCATGCGTCACCTCACTGCTGACTTCACTTCGGTGCGGTGGCGGCGGAATCATCTCTTGATGACTCGTGGCTTCGGTGGTCAAGAAACTTTGCATCACCCCGATCACCAGTACCAGCACCAGCACCGCGATCACAATACACAAAATCGTGTTGGTTGGTAAGCTCGGCAGTGAGCGCGATTGGCGACCAGTAGGCTCGATACACGGATAATGTATATCGGCAAATTGCGCTACCAAAGCCGATGCATCCAACTCCAGCATCTTGGCGTAAGCCTGCACATAGGCGCGCACTGTCGTGCGGCTCGGTGGGAGGCTTTTTAAGTCTTCGGCTTCCAAAGCTTCGAGATATGACTTGCGGATCCGTATCCGCGTGTAGCAGTCCTCAAGGCTGAGGCCTAACTCGGTGCGGTGACGGCGCAGAACAGCCCCAACACTCGGGGGGCTGACGTTTAAGCGTGTCTCTGGCAGCGGAGGAGCAGGATCATGTTCGGCAAACATGTTTCCAGTGCGCGCATCGCTCGGCATGTATTAACCCGCCTTTTCCAATTCGTAGCGGCTGTGGAGAGACCGTACAGCCAGTTCACTAAACTTGCGGTCGATCAGGACGGTGATCTTGATCTCCGAAGTAGCGATTGCCTGAATGTTAATACCCAATTCAGCCAAAGTTTGAAAGGCTTTTGCGGCCACGCCACTGTGCGAACGCATTCCGATCCCGACCACAGAGATTTTCGAGACGTTTTTATCAATCACCAGATCGTGAAAGCCGATGTTTTCCCTGAGGTTGTTGAGAATTTCTTTGCAGCGCACGACATCGTTGAGCGGGATCGTGAAGGTGACCTCGGTGGTTTCCTGCTGGGTGGCGTTTTGTACGATCATATCGACGTTTATCCCGGCGGTTGCCAAGGGAGTGAAGACTGAAGCCACGCGCCCGGGCTGATCTTGAATGCCCGAGAGAACCACCTTGGCTTCTTCTTGAGAGCAGGTTACCCCGCGAACGATTTCGCCTTCCATTTCGTTATCTCCTGTGGTGATGACGGTGCCGCGCTCATCACCGAAGCTAGAGCGCACCCAAAGCGGCAGGTTGTACGCCATGGCGAGGCTGACCGCCCGATTGTGAATAACTTTTGCCCCGAGGTAGGACAGTTCAAGCATTTCTTCGTAGCTGATTCTTTTAAGCGGATGGGCATCGTCGACTACGCGGGGATCGGCGGTGTAGATGCCATCGACATCGGTGTAGATGATGCATTCATCGGCTTGAAATGCGCAGGCGAGAGCAACCGCGCTGGTATCGCTGCCACTACGCCCAAGGGTTGCGATTCGATTTTCTTCGGTCAGTCCTTGAAAGCCCGAACACACTGCAACCGTGCGCTGCTTTGCCAGATTAGCGACAATCGCGGTGGTGTCGATGTGCTGAATCTCGGCGTTTTTGTGGACGCTGTTGGCGCGAAATGGAATTTGCCAGCATTGCCACGAGCGCGCTGGAACGCCGAGATTCTGCAAAGCAATCGCCATCAGACCCGAAGAAATTTGCTCGCCGGCCGAGATTACGGAGTCATATTCCATCAAATCGTGGTGCTGTGTGATTTCCTCGACATAGCCTACGAGTTGGTTGGTCACCCCGCCCATCGCCGAGACCACGACCAAGAGTTCATGCCCCTCATGGTGTATGTCGGCCACGCGTGCGGCGGCTGTTTCGATCAATTTGGTGGTTGCAAGCGATGTGCCGCCAAATTTCATCACAATTCTCGACATTGTCGATTGTCTTTCAATTTTTTGTGAGACCGCTTGAACAGATCCAGAGAAATACTCTGGATCGCGGTTGAGTACAACCCTTTGCGTATTCCGCAAAAATCTCTACAGTGGGAGCGATAGTGAGGGCGATTCTGCCACATAAGAAAATCCACAGAAATTTATGTCCGAAACCGCTGAAATTGCCAAATTCGATGCCCTTGCTGCCGATTGGTGGCAGCAAGATGGAGCAATGGCGATGTTGCATGCGATGCATCCGGCCAGAATGCGTTTTATTCGCGAACAGTGTGATGCACTTCATCCCAAGGGCTTTGATGGTCTTGCTGCGCTTGATGTCGGCTGTGGCGGTGGCATCACTGCCGAATCACTGGCGCGGCTGGGCTTTGATAAGGTCAGTGCGGTGGATGCCTCAGCACAACTCATTGCTACGGCGCAAGGACACAGTACTGAGGCTGGGCTTGCTATTGACTATCACCGTGGGGTTTTTGCCGATTTTGCTGCCAAACACCTCGAGGCCTTTGATATTGTGTGCGCGCTGGAAGTCATCGAACACGTCAGTGACCAAGAAGGTTTTCTCGCCGACTGTGCACAATGCTTGCGTTCGGGGGGGCTTTTGGTGCTTTCGACCATCAATCGTACGGCAAAATCGTTCCTACTGGCGATTGGCCTCGCTGAATACGCGCTGAGGCTTTTGCCCATCGGCACCCATGATTGGCAGAAATTCATAAAACCCTCGGAAATTTTGGCATGCTTACCGAACTTTACGGTGACGGGTCTCGCGGGTATGCTGCCCACAGCAAATCTGCGCGACTGGCTACTACACTCCAAACGGGTTGGTGTGAATTACGTCGTGGCGTTACAGAAGCCTTGAGCCGAAGCGGGTCATTCAAAGGTTTGTGCACTCGCGTCTCGTTCGCGCTCCCTTTCACGGGTACATTCGATCCCACGTTCAACATCGCGGATGAATTGCGTTACCGCGCGTTTGATTCTTGGATCGCGGTAGTTGGTGAGCGGCGAAAATGCTTTGAGACGATTAACCGAGCGGGCTCGCTCGGCTGCCGCCAACCGCAAGAACGCAATTCGTATCAATAATTTTTGGGGGCTGGCACCTAGGCTCAGGACTCATTAAATATACCCTATGACGATGGCTGCAATTTGGACCGCGGAGAAGCTAAAGTACAAGCGCGTCTGTCATATCTGGTTGTGATACGTCTCCAGTCTTTGGGTTTCGCGCACATATTTTGGACTTTGTGTCGTT
>JABSOH010000139.1 GCA_013216065.1 Alphaproteobacteria bacterium | reverse complement strand
GCAGTCATGGAGGTCGTCCCGCTCATGTTTTGATGTTCAAAATCCTGATTTTATGTATGGCTTGTCCGATGAGCAGACCAGGTTTTTCAATAGCGCCAAGTGGGATTACTTGGATGGCAATGACCGATTGATTGCCTGTGTTTATCGCTACGATACACCGGACGGTAAGGAATTCAAGCCATGGGATTTGTTCTGGCCAAGAAGCATCGTGCGCCAACGCCGCGCCCATTGTTTAACCAGCCAGGCATCAAACAGAGCCAGCATATTGTATTGGTTGAAGGTGAAAAGCCGCAGAAGCACTGATTGCAAACGGCATTACAGCTGCGACAGCCATGCATGGTGCCAAGGCTCCTCCGGCCAAAACAGACTGCCCCCTTAAAGGCAAGCATGTTCTGATCTGGCCTGATCATGATGAAGGCTGGACACGACTACTATGCCAATGCCATGAGCACACATCTCTCTACGCAAGGCTTAACTACCTCACTGACCAATATCTGGAGATACCGCAGGACAAACCCGAGAAATGGGACGCTGCCGATGCAATCCATGAGGGTTTGGATATTCAGGTTTTCATTTCCTCCTGCGTCAAAACTGAACAGGCTGCTATTACCGCCGTACCGACATACAGCGTTGGGCATCTCTTGGACGATACGTCTCCCATGCCGGGAGATTTGATTTTGCCTCGGATATTAACGCCCGGTGGATTGCTGGTCTTTGGTGGCGCTCCTAAAGTTGGCAAGAGTGATTTTCTGCTCTCATTTCTGGCCCACATGGCTGCCGGTGTAACGTTTTTAGGGATGAAGCCGCCGGCCACTGCGCGTGTTTTATCTGCAGGCAGAGATTGGTTATCACTATTTGCGCGAACGCCTACAAAACATGGAGTTTGATAAGAATTTGCTGCCACTGGTTCGAGAAAATCTGGTTATCACGCCGCAATTCAAGATGATTCTGAACGCGCATGGTGTGCAAGCCACCTGTGAAGCCATCCGCAGCCATTTTGCCGATCACAGAGCCGATATTATCGTCGCGGACCCGCTCCGCAACGTTTTTGATGGTGGCGACAGTGACGCCGATGAGAACGACAACGCTGAGATGCTGTTGTTCCTGCAGCAGCGGCTTTGATGCCTTGCGCGATGCCGTTAATCCGGATGCCGGGCTGATCCTTGCCTTCCATGCACGCAAGATTCAGAAAAAGCAACTTGAGGAAGTCCGTTTCAGGCACTTTCCGGCGCAGGCAGTCTGAGAGGCTATTACACCACCGGACTGATCATGTTCCAGCCGGATGAAGCCAGGTCTTTACCGCCAGCTGATCTTTGAGCTTCGCAATGGCCCGCGTCTGCGCTCTAAAGTGATCAATAAGGTTGATGGCGCTTGGCAGGAAATCGAATACTGCTCGGATCAATTGGTCAACCGTGACTACGGCCAGAAACTGGATGCTGAACGCCGCTGCAAACGCGATGTGATCTTGCAGATCATCTATGAAGAAGCCCGGGCTTGGGGTAAAGACACCATTCGCGGTCGGCTCAATGTGCTCTCGACCAAGGGCTACGTCAAGTTTTTCAAGGATGCCGAGAATTACGGCCTTAGTAGTCCCTCCCGTACCAAATATGGCTTTTTATGCGTGGAAGACATGCATCTAGGCACTGGTGAGGAATATGGTTGATCCCCACACAGGAGAAGTCTCTGCCAAGCTGCAGGCGCTGTCTATCCAACCCACTATAAATGCCGCCAAGCTGCCGCTCCTGTCTTGCCGATTGAGAACTCTCGCGTGTGAATTCATGACGAGGAGGATCAGGCATGATTTTGATCGCTCGTCACCTGCCAAAAAACCATGTTTTCCCATCCGGGAAAACATGGTCTGCATCGCTCCCAAACTAGAGCAGTTTCGGGGCAAATTCCAGTTTTGGCCGTCCAGTTTAGTTCCAAACTGCCCAAACTGGCCGAAAAGCCAGATTTATCAAGGCTTAGACAGTTTAGGAGTGTTTAGGAAAAAGACACCCTCTCCCCGATCAAGGGTATTTGCTTGCCCGCTTCGTCTTTCCTAACAACCAAACAGGAGGTCACTCATGGACAATCACACCAGTCAACCCATTCTGCTCAGTCTTGATCTGGGAACGACCGCAGGATGGGCGCTTTCCAACAAACATGGCCGCATCATGAGTGGCACAGCCCACTTTCGACCGCGCCGCTTTGAAGGTGGTGGCTGCGCTACCTGCGTTTTGAACGCTGGTTGAATGAAACACGCGACGTCTCCGGTGATATCCACGCGGTTTATTTCGAGGAAGTGCGCCGTCTCACCTCAGTGTTGATGCTGCCCATGCCTATGGCGATTTTCTGACTTCACTCACCGCATGGTGCGAAGAGCACAGCATTGCTTACGAAGGTGTTTCGGTTGTGGGACAATCAAGAAATTCATCACGGGTAAAGGCAATGCGGGTAAGCCTGCGGTGATTGCTGCTGTTCAAGCACTGAGACACCAACCGGAAGACGATAACGAAGCCGATGCACTGGCACTCCTGCATTTTGCTCGTGAACAGATGATCCACAGAGGCCAGCAATGAGACAGGCAAACAGACTTTTAGACAGGCCATCGAAACATTGGCGCAGCGTGGTGAAAGCTACGGATTGCCTCACACGCCGTTCGAAAACGTGGCGAAACGCTGGTCTTTGACCCTCAGTGCAGAGGTGACTGCACAACAGGTCGTTATCTGCCTAATAGAACTGAAGTTAGCTCGACTAAACAGCAATTCCAAGCATCATGACAGCATAGTTGATGTCGCAGGATATGCAGGAATTTTAAATGAAATCAATAACAAAGAAGGAGGTGTTTATGGTGCATAACTGGACTGAAAAAGATGTGGCTGGTCAACCTGTCAAGGCGCAAGGCTATTTTAATGCATGGCCAGAGATTGTACGAACAAAAGAAGAAATCAGGGATGGTGAACCCATGCCCCTGCGGTTAAGAGCAACGCCTGATGCCATTTTACGCATGGAACAGACGCTGAAATGGATCTCACATGAGTGGAGGAGCGTAAACTCATCTGGCATCGTGCTTCACGCCAACGCTGGAAAACCATTTGCTGGGAGCTAAAATGCGACCAGACAACAGCATGGCGCAAGTGGAATGTTGCGCTGGCCAAGATTGCAGGCCGTTTGAATGCTCTGGAAATTTGCTGATGATTTATGCGTCAGCTGCGGTAATTTTCCCTGCGATCAGATCAATATTGGTTTGGCTCACATCATGCTCTTTGGCAAGAGTTCTCCATTTCGTAAGAGCAGCTTTGGTTTGTTCAAGGATATCATTGATGGTTTGCTTGAGCAGTTTGGCCTCCAAACCCAGCTTGACAAGATCAGAGATGGACGGATTTTTGCCTTGCCCCATGACCATGGTGCTTTGCTCTCCGCGTGGCCCTGAAGAGAATGTCAGGTCATAGGCAGGTGAAAGCTTCCACTCACCTGTCCGATCCATCAAAAAACTGAAGTTTTTGGCATGATCGTCACGGTTATGAGACAGCACGTTCAAGACAGCCAGACGGTACATTTTTTCAGCTTCACGGATATCTTTGGTCAAGATCATCGTTAAGGCGATCAAATCCTCGTAATCGAGTGATGGCGTCCTGAAATCGGAATGCAGTAATCCGCAAGCCGTATGGCTGTGCAACCTCATACCATCCCGGCGATCAAACCTCCTTGTCGCAAAATAGCCTGCGCCTTTTTGAGCCGGAAATAACATGGTTTCTTCCATTTCCAGACCGGCATCGACGGCCATAAGCGCGTAAACATATTCAATTGCACCAGCATCCAGACCGTCATTGACATTAGAGAATTTAACCAACCAAGGCTGGTAATCAGCTGGTAATTGATGCGTGCCGTGTACAATATCTTGTCTGTTCTGATGCACGCCAATCATCGCTTTTGGACGCGCCCCGGCAGATGAACCATTCAGCATCAGCAATTCTTGCAAAACATCCGACGCTTCGCCCACCAGAACCTGCTCGGCATGTGTTGCCAGTGTATCGAGATTGATTGATTCCCCAACTATCTCTTCGGTATGGTCTGGCTCATAGACCAAGGCTCCCATGCCCGTATGTCCAACGTAAGCCAGCCGATCAAGCGGAGAGATTTGATCCGGCATAACACCCAAAGATTGCATTTTGCGATCCAGAAGCAAGCGTCCCCAGCCGTCCGGCAAGTTATCATTAAAAACTCCCGGTAAGCCTTCAAATAGAAAGGGATCAAATGATTGTACGCCGGGCCTTAAGGGGCATTTGACTGGCGAAATTCCCAGTTCCTGATCAATAAAGGACGGGTCATATTCAAAATAGATTTTATGATCACGCTTGGCGAGCCTCGCCACAGGAACAGTATCCTCACCAAAACAGAGTCCTACCTTGATTTGAGTAACTGATTCAAAATTCATGTGCGCCACCCATGCTTACGTAGTTTCTGGGGGCGATCCTCCAGCACATCGTCAATGGATTTGAATGTCTCATCATCTGGTTTGAGCGCATCGACAATATCTTCAAGGCTACCCAGCACCATCAGAAGCTTTAAAAAAGATTCCAGTGAGATAAGCCCTTTTTGTTCGAACTTCCGTAACGTAGGCAAACTGACACCAGATCTCTTGGCCAAACCCTCCTGTGTAAAGCCTTGCTGCAGGCGTCGGGCTTTGAGCTGCTCGCTTAACAGCTTCTGTGCTTTGGATATGGTTAAAAGTGATATCATTATATTAGTTTTATCCTTTATGTGCTTTATATTAACATTATAATATTAATTTTTAAAAAGTCAAGGTAGGTAAGCAGGGTAAAAAGTCACCTTGGGTCTTCACCCAAACTGCGCCAAAACTAAAAATCCTCTCAAACTGGATGGCGTGCTCAAATCCAAGTAAAATAAGGATTTCAGGCCGAATGTTATCCAAATTCCAATTTTGGAATCCTGTTTGGACTGAAACTGCCCCAAACTGGACGCAACCCTTTATAAACCGTGGATTTGCAGTTTGGGGTATATTCAGAAAAAAGACTCTCTCATTACTACGTAATGAGAGGGGTGCCCACGTTTACGCTGGCCCCCACTC
>JABSOH010000014.1 GCA_013216065.1 Alphaproteobacteria bacterium | reverse complement strand
AAAGCGTCGAGGCCAGCGGCGGGAGCAATGCTGGAAGTTGCGCGCGAAGAAGCAGAAGACATGGAATTATGCTCCAGGTTGACGACGATGAAAACGCGGAAAACGTCCGAGCCAACCCAGTGACCAACTCGACGGTAGCGGGTGATTGATCTGTGCCAACATGGCCTCGGGGCTCGCATAGGCAGCAGTATCAATCAGCCGAATCAACCAGCGTCCACTATCAGCATCTTGACGTTGATTCAGCACCGGAAGTTTCAGCACCTCGGCGATCGTTAGCCAATCGACATCCGGAGCGTACAGAGTGCAGAGTATCTCAGCATCAGCATCAAGATCAACGGGGCATTGCGCCAGCAAGTACCCAGTGGGAATGCCGTCATTGCGCCATGGCACCTCGGCAATGATCGAGAGATTCGCCGCTTCCACCACCCGATGCCACCAGTCGCTACGTTGCTTATCAAACAGGCACATGACTTCAGTGGGTGCAGCCCGCTGTTGGGCAAGCGTCCAATCGAGGTCCGTGGTCAAGGTCAGGGGGATATCTCGGCCAAAATGTGCCAACGCAACCTCCGCGAGGCTCGACGAGCCGAGGCAGATCAGGCGAAACGGGCGTTGCTGATACAACGCCTGGCTCATGATGATGCGCCACAGATCGAACGCCATCGCTGAGGGAATATTCTGTCGTTGTGCAATGGCTTCGAGAGTGCGGATTTTCTCTATCTCGCGCCGAGCGCGAAAGACAAGACCTTGCTGGATTTTTTGCTCGGCAACCGTACGCACTGCCACCATACGCCGCGCGATCAGTGCGAGTATGGCGGTATCAATGTCGTCTATCTCTGCCCGCAGCACCGCCAGAGGTTGCTGCCGGTCTGTAATGCCGGGCCAATCACCAGTATCAGTCATGGGACTCTGGCGCGGCAGAGCAAAGTTGCCCAACATCTTCCAACGTAATAGGCATCCCATCACCATGCAGTTCGAGAATTGGCTGCAATAGCTCTGCCACGGTCTTGCGTCCGAACTGATCCATCAGAGCACACGGCTGAACCGCGAAACGCAAGCCAAGACGAGCGCTTAAATCAATTTCTTTTGCAGTGCCAACGCCTTCATCAAGGATTTGCAGCACCGTAAAGAACACACAGCCCAGCAGATGATCGCGGATGGCTTTTTCTTGCGCCTCAGAAATGGGCTGAACATCGCCCAAGCGAATCGCCTCGTTGTTTTGGCCGTAAACCCGTAAACCCTTGGTCGGTTGATAGAAATGCCCGAGTTTCGATAAGTTCACTTGATCTCGATAGACATTGTGCACCCCAAGCCAGTTCGAAATTTCAATCGGGCCTTGATGCGAGCCAAACAGCTTGATAGCAACCTCGTCGATGGTGGCGGCACTGATCTGCATATCCTCCATCAGCCAGTAGGCGGTGTTCATGTAGGGGCAGAAAAAGCGGTTAACCACAAAACCCGGACTGTCCTTGGTCGAAACCGGGATTTTACCATGTTCGATAAAGAACGCCTTTAGCCTGCGCAACAGGCTAGGGTCGGATTTGTTGCCCCGGATCAATTCCACGATCGGATTGACAACCACCGGATAAAAAAAATGCGTGCCGAGGAAACGCCCCGGATTGTCGATGAACTTGGCGAGGTGCGAAATTTCCAAACTTGAGGCATTGCTCGTGATAATGGCTTGATCTCCGACGGCATCTTCGAGTTTCGCATAGACATTGCGCTTGATCCCGATGTCCTCAGTGACGCATTCAATCACCAAATCAGCGTGCTTGATGCCGCTGTAATCGACCTGACAAAGCAAATTTTCCTGTATGGCTTCGGCTTCCTCAGCGCACATGGCACCACGCTCGACGCGCTTAGCCATAAAGCGTTGAATCTCCGCCTTGGCCTCTTTGGCAATGTGGAGCACCTCTTCGATGAGGATCACCGAACGCCCGTGCAGTAATATCCACAACACGATGCCGAGTCCCATGCGCCCAGCACCCACAACCACAATGGTTTCAAGATGATTTTCAGGAGTATTGATCATCTATCTCGTAGAAGAAAATTGCGCCAATCTATTTTTGATAGCGCAGAATCGTGTTTTCATCAAGGAACTGTTGCTCGGCTTGTTGACGTTCATCGCGCACGGCCTGCTCGTGCCGCTCAGTAATAATCTCGTAACGCTTGCGCTCGGCAAAAGCATCAGTCAGCGCGATTTGCAAAGCTTCGATTTCTGGCTCCAAAAGCCGCAAAGTTTCCTCGTGGTGCGCTTTCTGCACCATCATGCGGCGGCTGTAGCTGCCAAAATCCGGCAGATTCTCGCTGGTTTGCACGGCCTTTCCATCGAATTTTCGGCAATAGGACTGCTCGGTCCCCAGTTGATTCGCGATCCCATCCAAAGCGACAAACTCGCCGTCCTGCCGATCGAGCAGAACATTGTACTGTCGCCGCAGACGATCGATCTCGGTGCGTTGTAAGTGAATCAAGGTTTCAAGGGTTTTCTGCATAGGACCCCAGCCAAGATGAAGGCATGGCAAGCCTTACCATGGGAACGTAGCTTCCAAGTTCTAGCCAGCCACCGAAGCAGATTCACTCTGTGTCGGCGGTGCCTCAGACATTTCAAGGCTTTCAGCGAGAATTTGAAAGCTCTGCTCAAGGTTAAATGTTTCGGTTTTGAGTTGCCGAAAGAAATTTTCCAACGCAGGGTTGAAGTATATCGCAGCATCTACCGACTCGCTGGTGCCTTGACGATAGGCACCAATGCGAATTAACTCTTCCATATCGCGGTAAGTCGAAAGCAAGCTGCGAGCGCGATCGATAAGCTGGTTTTGCGAATCGCTGTTACAGTTGGGCATCATTCGCGAGATACTGCCCAGAACATCAATCGCCGGGTAGCGATTGCGGTGAGCAATATCGCGGGACAACACAATATGCCCATCGAGAATTCCACGCACAGCATCAGATATCGGCTCGTTTAAGTCATCGCCTTCGACCAGCACAGTGAACAGTCCAGTGATCGAGCCACCCTCACCGCGGCCAGGACCTGCGCGCTCCAACAAACGCGGCAGTTCGGCGAACACCGTCGGCGTGTAACCTTTGCTTGCGGGTGGCTCACCAACGCTCAAGCCGATTTCGCGCTGTGCCATGGCAAAGCGCGTCACCGAATCCATCAGGCACAAAACATTTTTACCCTGATCCCGGAAATACTCCGCAACCGCCAGAGTGGTGTAGGCCGCTTCGCGGCGTGTCAACGCGGGGTCGTCTGACGTCGCCACCACCACCACCGCGCGCTTTAAGCCCTCGACCCCGAGGTCATCAATGATAAAGTCTTGCACCTCGCGCCCACGCTCGCCAATCAGGCCGATCACGATCACATCCGCACTAGTGAAGCGCGCAATCATCGACAGTAGAGTCGATTTCCCGACACCAGAGCCAGAGAAAATCCCCATGCGCTGCCCCATGCAGCAAGTGGTGAAGACATTGAGGCCTTTCACACCAAGGTTGATGCGTTTTCCAATCCGATTGCGTTCGTGGGCTGGCAAGGGACTCGCCTTCACGGGATAGGCCTCGTCCCCCTGCGGCAAAGGCCCAAAACCATCTAGGGGCGTAGCAAAAGCATCGATAGTACGCCCCAACCAGTCCAACGTCGGAAAGATTTGCGCATCAGTTTTCAAAATACGCACCCGAGCTCCCGGCTTGATTCCTGCCACCTCGCCGTAAGCCATCGTGATCGCAGTGTCGCGACGAAAACCTATCACCTCGGCCAAAATCACCGCGTCATCACGAGTGAAAATTTCACAACGCTCGCCAACGCTGATGTTGCTATGCGTACCCTCGACCTCGATCATCAGCCCGCGCACCATCGAAACCTCACCGTAGACACTATAGGCCGCAATGTTGTCTAAGCGCCGAACAATGTTGTTAAAGTACGTTTTCATACGCTCCGTATACCCCACACGCACCCGATTGAGCAATACGCGCTTCACGTGCTCCACAGGCAGTGCGTCATAAACCCAGTCACCGAAACATCCAGAATCTATCAAGGCCCAAATCTTCACGACGCAAGGGCTTTTCATATTTCAAATATTCATGTCCACTTACAGCCCCAACGAAAAAAATCCTCTATATTGTTGTTTTGTGGACACAATACTGCCAATATTTAGTTGTTATCATGGGGTTTGCGAAAAAGTCGTGTATTTCCTTGAATTCGTTACGCATTACTTTTGTGTATGCTTGAACTTAGTTAATACTATTGCATTTTGTGAATATTTTGAACGGTGAAACTTTATGGTGCTAGATTTATCTGACATCACGGTGATGATCGTTGAGGATCAGCGTTCAGTGCGCGGATTGTTGATCACGACTCTACGCACCTTGGGTGTAGGCAAAGTCATCGGAGTTCATAATGCCGCCGAGGCTATTAATCGTATTCGCCAGCTTGCCGACGAGGCCAAGGCTTCCGGTAGCGGTGGGGTGAATGCAGTTATGCTCGACATTGTGCTGAGTGATTCGGAAGCATCGGGCATGGATCTGGCCGAGTGGGTTCGCACTGCCCCCGATTCGCCGAACAAATTTATGCCAATCATGATGTTTAGCGCTCTGGCCAGCGTGAACATGGTGCAGCGTTCGCGCGATTTGGGCGTGAATGTATTTATGCGTAAACCTTTTGCAGTGGATAACTTAACTTCATTGCTCATGGGACTGATTCGCGATCAGCGCAATTTTATCAAATGCAATGATTATTTTGGCCCGGATCGGCGGCGCGCAAGTTACTTGGGCAATTCCCACGATCCCGAACGCCGCAACGATGAGGCTTCGAACTCCAGTAAGGGCTTAAAAGTTTTTAAACGCACTAAGGGAGCGGGAAGTTACGTTCTGAAAGAAGAAAATGTGATCAAGGCTGAAGAGGTCTTTAACGAGACCACCGGAAAAGCGGTCGCGGATCTTGATCAACGGATTGAGAAAGTGCGCAAGATGCATCTGATTCTGGCCGAGGCAACTCAGGCTTTGCACGAGATTGCCGATGAGGATTCCGAGGCTCATGCGCTCCGCAACAAAGAGATCATGACCACATCGCATGGGGTGCTGGATAATATGGTGCTGGTGCGGCTCAACCTTGGAGTTTTTCGCGTGCCGATTTTATCGCAGATTGCTCACCAACTCAGCGAATTTGTGTGCCGACTCACCGAACACCCACTGAAATACATCAATAATGATGCCGTAACGATTATCGACAAGTTTATCCACTTTATGACCGTCGTCATGAAACACATTGATGCAACCGACGATAGACAGGGCCAGATCGTTGTGAAAGAACTGCAACAGGCCTGCGAGCGTTTCATTCGCAAATATGTTAAGAACCCAATGGATCAATTGCTGGTTGACCAAAAAATCCGTGAATCCATCGTGCGTATCAGGGAGCAAAAACTGTTTGACGATATGGAATAATCCTTTGGAGATTAAGGCACAGAACTCAAGATTCCTTGCTATGTAGTCTGGAGAACATTGTAAATGCGTGATTTAAAGCACTTTTTCTAATACTCTAAGAATTTGTGTTTAGGTGTTCATTGTGTTACTCTGACCCGCTCTATTTTTAAGGACACGGGTGGAGGGAGTTTGTGTGCTCTATATTTTTGGTGATTGAGGATTTTTTACCTACATTTTGTAGACGCACAGTTCGCTAATGAGTTCGGATGTTTCAGAGTCTGGCACTTCGCCCCAGGAATTGCAGTCGGTGGATCTTTCGCTAACCACTGCGTTGATCATTGAGGATCAGCCACAAATCCTTAGCTTGATCGCCGACTGCCTGAAGGTTTTGCGAGTTGGTCATGTATTGCCGGTCGCGAACGCTCAGATGGCACAGGAAGTGGTGACTACGATTGAGCGCAATCCATCACAGGTGGGTATTTCACACATAGATTTTGCGCTGATTGACTGGAATTTGATCGGAAACCCGTTTCGTAAAGAGGACGGTGAAGCCCTGCAAGGTCCGGACATCAGTCGGTGGTTGCGGCAAGTTGAGTTTTGTCGTTTTATGCCGATTCTGGGAATCTCGGCCTATTCGAGCAAAGAAATTCTGACCGATATGATCGATGGCGGCGTGAATGGGTTCGTTTCCAAACCGTTTTCGATTTACGAGCTTTCTCGGCATATTCAGAGAATCGTTAGCGATATCAAGCCGTTCATCGTTACGCCGAGTAGTTATTTCGGACCGGACCGTCGTCGTATCGTTATAAAGGTCACCGCAGAGCAACGCCGGAGTCAAAATGGCGTTCGGGCGTTTAATCCGCCACGGGCTTTGCGTCAAAAAACGGCAAATATCGTGGACATCGATGAAAAAGATGTCACAAAAGTTATGGCTAAGATGCGCGATATCGCGCCGCCGGACTATCGCACCATGGTAGATATCAACATCAGGTACATCAAAGATTTGCTCGACGAAACCCCGCAAGAAGTTCCTGACGAAGCCACCGCCAAACTCGTCCGTGCAAATTTTGATGAAATTAACGTACTCTGCAACGACACACTTGGTGATCCGGGTGGATTCACCTATCAGATGATCGCCGAGACCATGGCCTCGATGAGCCGCTTTATTTCGGACAAGTATTTCGTCCCGACCAAGCAGGCACATTTGATGATCCGGCAACAGCTCGCCACCGCCGAGGTCATTATTCAACGCGATATGAAGGGGGCGGCCAAGGGTGAAATGCGCCATTTATTCTCCGAATCGTTTACGGTGATCAAAAAAGTGCTCAAGCAAAACCGCAACAGCAATCTGCAACCCTGGAAGTACTGAATATCCAAGCGACGGTCTGCTGAGTTTTGCTTGGCAGCAAGGCAAAAGCGCAATAGCGGCTCGCAACTCGGGGACTGTTGCAAAAATATCACGTCACGACGCTTTCCCTCCACAACCCATTTTCCCGTGTTGCACCCCGCTCAGCCCCCATGTAAGAATGTGAACTGTGATCTCTGGATTGCGCGTTTTGGGTGGCGAAGTTTATCTCAGGGGTATGTTTCTGAATGCCTGAAACCCTCAAAACGCAAAACACAACAATCTATTCTTAATATAAGGATAACAACAATGAAAAAACTTCTTATCGCGACGTCCGCCATTGTCGGTTTGGGTTTGGTTTCCGCGGACTTTGCTGCTGCAGAGTTGGAAACCTCCTTCTCTGGTCTCGTGCGGATTCGTTTGGTCAACGGCGCGCAGGCTAATAACGGTGTAACAACCGGTGGAACTTCTGTCGTGCCTGAATCATGGTCTGGTCTCGACAAAAATGATGATTGCATACTTGGCAAGAATCCTCTTACAATAGAGGTGAATGCTTGGGGCAAAAACGAAGCTGCTACCAACCCTGCTGCTTCTAATAACATCTGCTATCTTAAGGCATTAGGGGTCGAGACACCGACTAACTACTCTATCGGACCGACCTTGGGTGTTAACCGTGCGCAATTGCAATGGGATGTTAAAGGCACCTCCGATAGCGGCTTGACCTATGGTGCACGTATTCGCGTTCGCCCAACTTCAGGTGCAGGCGGTCGTGTCCATACTTATGTTTACTTCGGCAGTAACTTCGGTCAGTTTACTGTTGGTCACAGCGACGGTATCACTGGTTCCGCCTATGTTGGTGTTGGTATGGCTGGTGCAGGTTCCGGCGGTCTTGACGGTGCAGGCATCGGTTTCAGCCAACCTTCCGCTGGAGCTAGTCTAGCGAAAATTGGTTCGCCTGTTGTTGATGCTAGTTACGGCGCAAACAGTCGTCTTGCTTATAAATCACCAACAATCAGCGGTCTGCGAGTCCACGCTGAATATGCTTTGGGCGATGGCGTGGAGAGCAATGGTGCGGATGCCGGTCACGTAGCTGCTGCTCTGACCTACAGTGCCGATCTTTCCGATGGCAGTTTTAATGCCATTGTCAGTTATCTTAGAGCCCGTGCCGATGATACGCTTGCCGATACTAGCAGCCAATCTGCCACGACACAGACCAAAAAGGTCGCGATGGTAGGTCTGGATAGCACCTTCGGTCCGGTTACAATTGGTGCAAACTATCTTGATCTCGGTAATTCAGGTGGTTTGAAAAAACCGACTGCAAACAAGCTGAAAGGCAGCCAAAGGCGCTACATGTTCTCGGTTAAGTACAACTTTGGTCCAGGCGCAGTTAGCTTAGCTTATGCTCGCGCCACTGCGGCAGTATACAAAGGTTCTAGTGCTGCTACAGCCTACACCGACCGCGTGTCTGGCTATACTGTTGGTCTCAGCTACTCTGTTGCTCCGGGTTGGTCTGTATACGGTGATCTGAACCGTGGTACTGCCGCGACTGGTAGAGTTGCTGCTGCTGGTAAGAGCGCCTCTGCTTCAGCCACCACTTGGTTATTGGGTACCAACGTTTCCTTCTAATTGCATCAGCATTAGAGTGTAAACGTTGTTGGGGGTGGGCTTCGGCTCACCCCCCCTTTTTTGTTCTATTCAAAATCATGGCTAGAGACTTTTTCATACTCTTGGGTTATGACAGGGTAGTCGTTCTGCTCAAGTGTAGTTATTGAACCTGAAACTCGGTGATCGTTTTCTATGTTTGTCAAATTCCCTCCTATTTTGCTGGTGTCGATTTTTGTGTTTGCAGCCTGCAGCGGAAAAATTGAAGCACCGGAAATTGGCCCTGAAAAAGATAAGGTGCAACGCGAGATCGATGCCACAGGTAAGCTTGGTGATGGTGATGGTCTGCTTAACGAACTTATTCGTGGGCGGTCAGGAGATGGCGGTGTTGGCACGGGTATTGGCGTGAATGCCTATCTGTGGCAGGCAAGTCTTGATACGCTATCGTTCATGCCACTCGCGAATGCGGATTCCTTTGGTGGGATCATCATCACCGATTGGTATACGCCGGATCCTAGCACGCAGACACGGTATAAAGTAAACGTCTATATCGTCGGGCGTGAATTGCGCTCAGATACTTTGCGGGTGGTGAGTTTTAAGCAGAAATACGCGGGTAACAATTGGCTGGATGTCGGTGATAACAAGGTGGTGAATAATCAACTCGAAAACGCCATTCTCACCCGCGCACGCCAAATGCGCATCAATGCCAATGCTGTGGTCGAATAGGCACTCTACACATTAAAGACAGACGATTGCAGCAAGATCTATAACCGAATTTGGTGTTTGATGATTTGAATGACGGCAACGCACCAGGTTGATTTGTTGTTGCGCGACAAATCAACTTTACAAGGACACACCACCATGAAAGAGAATAACATTGTCGGATTATTTGATCGAGATGAAATTTTCGATCCTTATGACGGATGTTTTGCGTGCAGGAGTAAGACGATTGATTGTGGAGTCAGTTGAGGCTGAATTTGCGGAATTCATGGTTCCACCTGGCAGATCTACGTACAGAAACTAGCAAGGCGGCAGCTGTTCGCAATGGTTATTTTCCAGAGCACCACTTACAGACGGGGCTTGGGCGGTAAAAATACCGAAAGTGTGCCTAAAAACCGACAAGCCTGCCACGCCGCCCCACTCTGGTTCTGCCGCCATGTGGCACCAAGGGAAATCTCTGGAAACCATGACCCGGCTCCCCGCAAACTGATCCAGCGTAGATTAGAGTCTGCTATTTACCAACTAAAAGGGGCAGACATTATGAAGAAACGCTTTAATGAGACACAGATTATCGGGATATTTGAAGGAGCAAGCACGCAAGTAACGGATATTTGCCGCTTATGGCATCTCGGATGCGACATTTCACAGAGAGCCAAGTATGGCGGTATGGAAGTGTCAGATGCTAAGCGGCTTAAAGCCGCTGGAGGATGAGAACCGTCGCCTCAAGTAGCTCTGGACACCTCTAAAAACCTCTAGTCCTGCGGCTCTTGATATGTTGCACTGTGTTTGTGTTTGGTGTCTGAGATTAGTCAGCATGGCCCCATTCTTCCAGGGCGGTGTCGGCAAGGCGGTATTCTTCGGGTCAAGCACGGTTCTCAAGTTGCATGAGCCGCTGTCCATTTTCGGATGGTCGAGGTTGATATGGCCCTGATACGGGAATAGCCCGATCGACCAGCTTTTGGCCTTCGACGTTCGGTTTGGCCTTACTGTATTTGACGGGCATCGGTATCCTTTTGAGCAGCTTTGGCTTTGTTGTGCCCAATCGGCCGTTTTGCCCGACTTGATCGCTTCTTTTTCTTCTTCGTTGTTACGCTGGCGGGGAGCGCCGACGGCATCGACCAACTCAGAGCGAGAAAGCCCTGTTCGTGCAAGGCCGAACGGGGAAACAAAACCTCGTCTGCCTTGGTCAGAATTTCGGCAAAATCGCGTTTCGTCCGGCACAAGCCTGGAAAAGTTCGGTCCGAGAAACCGTATCCAACTCAAGCGGATGAAAAACCCGGTCTGCTCATCGGATAAGCGCCATACATAAAATCAGGATTTTGAACATCAAAACATGAGCGGGACGACCTCCACGACCGCAGGCTGCTCCGGACACGGTCCGCTCTCCAAAGCGGTGCAAAAAATCTTAAAATCATGTGGCACAGCCTCCAACAGATCGCCCGATTGGGAAATCTTTGCCAAACGTTCATCAAGATCGAAAAAACCCGGATTGCATCACCAAGCCCCTGAAATTCAATACGTTCTATTGAATCGGAAAAACGCGACTTGAACGAGGTTTTCGGGGGTGTCCACCTTACGGCGAAAATCTGATGAATAAGTCGTCTGCGTAGTATAATCAATTTATAATGGTTTATCTATAATGCATACCAAAAATAATCTCTCTTAATGGTACACGAGGATTTGAATACAGGAACAACAAAAAGATTCACTATCTTAAGCATCGTCAAGATTGGCGTTCTAACATGCGCTCCAGCCAGTGGATGTTATAATCCCCGGAGATAAACTCCGGCTGTTCCAAAATCCGCAAATGTAGCGGAATATTGGTTTGCAAAGGCCCGATGAAATATTCCTTCAATGCTCGACGCGTGCGCGCAATACATTGCTCGCGGGTGCGCCCAGTAATCACCAGCTTCGCCACCAGATTATCGTAGTACGGTGGGACAGAATATCCCGCATACAGCGCTGAATCAACCCGGACACCAATACCCCCCGGAGCAAGATAGTCAGTCACTTTACCCGGACGTGGCACTAAACTGATCGGATCTTCAGCATTGATGCGGCATTCAATACAGTGCTTTTCGATTCTCACATGTTCTTGCCTGTATGGCAGGGATTCCCCCCCCGCAATCCGCAATTGATGCCGCACAATATCTATTCCGGTGATGGACTCGGTGACCGGATGCTCAACCTGAAGGCGAGTGTTCATCTCGATGAAATAGAACTCACCATCCTGATATAGGAACTCCAGAGTCCCCGCCCCGAGATAGCCCAATTTCTTCAGCGCGTCGACGATAATCCCACCGATCTTGTTGCGCTTTTCCGGCGTGAGCACAATCGAAGGGCCTTCTTCGATGATCTTCTGATGGCGACGCTGGATCGAACAATCGCGCTCGCCCAAGTGAATCACATTGCCGTGACTATCGGCAAGAATCTGGAACTCAATATGGCGCGGATGCGAAAGATACTTTTCGATGAACACTGTGTCATCGCCAAAAGCCGCCAGAGCCTCAACTTGACACGCCTTCATACTATCGGCTACGTCTCCCGCGTTTTCAATCACGCGCATTCCCCGTCCGCCGCCGCCGCCTGCGGCCTTCATCAGCACTGGATAGCCAACCTCGGCAGCGACGCGCTTGGCTTCTTCCACCGTCTTGATCACCCCATCACTGCCCGGCACCACCGGCAAGCCCAACTCAACGGCCTTGGCGCGCGCCTCGACCTTATCGCCCATCATCCGAATATGCTCCGGCGACGGCCCAACAAAAATCAGGCCATGACTCGCCACTTTTTGTGCAAAACCTGCGTCTTCAGCAAGGAAACCCACCCCTGGATGCACGGCATCAGTTCCAGACATCAACGCCGCCATCAGGATTGCAGGCTGATTCAAGTAGCTTTTGGCCGATTCGTTCGGCCCAATACACACCGCAGCATCCGCTAAACGCACATGCATTGCACTCTCATCGATCTTCGAATGCACCGCCACCGTCTCGATCCCCATATCGTGGCACGCACGATTGATCCGCAGTGCAATCTCGCCACGGTTGGCAATCAATACCTTTTTAATCTGTTTCATCCCTGAGGTCCTCACCCCCCCCCCCGCAAACAGCATAGAACAATATGCACCGATAACTAATCTATAACAACCAGCGGCTGATCGAACTCTAGGGCTTCACCATTCTCGACCAGGATTTGCTTCACCACACCTGCCTTGGTGGTTTGAATTTGGTTCATGACCTTCATCGCTTCGATGACCAACAACGGATCACCAACCCGCACTGTCTTGCCGACCTCGACAAACGGTGGATCGTTCGGCGATGGTGCAAGATAGGCCACACCAACCATCGGGGAAGTTTCGATATGTCCGCTAGACGCAAGAATTTCCTCAATGCTTGTCGGGTGCGTAGCAGACTCTGGCGCGGCAGAAACTGCAGTCGCCACAGGTGCCGGAGCCGCCACAGTTACCGCTTGACCGCGACGCACCACATGCACCGAACGATCTTCGTCTTCTAAGGTAACCTCGTGAACATCGGCCTCGTGCATCCAATCAGAAAGTCTTTTCAAAAAATCCAAATCCACCGCCTGATCCCTAGTACCGTGCTTGCTGTCGCTCTTATGGTTCATGACTGATTCCCGAATGCCGTTGCGCATTCCCCTATGCTTGTAGGACGGTACGCCTGCCCTGTCAATTAGACTGATGGATATGTTCGGCAGCTTCGAGCATATCCACCGCATACAGGCGACTAACCCCGCGCTCAGGCATCCCGACCCCGAACAAATGATCCGCCTTCGCCATGCTGAGGCGATGGTGCGAAATGATCACAAAGCGCATTTCCTGCGCGCTCGTCCCAAGTTCTGCCAGCAAGGCACAGAAACGCGCGACATTGGCATCATCAAGCGCAGCATCTACCTCGTCGAGCAAGCAAATCGGTGTCGGGCGCAAGCGCAGTACCGCTCCGATCAAAGCCAGCGCGGTTAGCGCCTTTTCGCCGCCAGAAAGCAAATACACTGACTGCATTGCCTTGCCCGGCGGGCGGGCGCGGATATCGATCCCGGGTGCAATGGGATCCTCAGTCTCAATCCAGACCAAATTCGCCTCACCGCCCGAGAACAAACGCTGAAAATATTCGCCAAACAACACTTTCATACCCTTGAACGTTGCCCGAAGCCGTGCGCGTCCTTGTTGGTTCAAATCTCCAATCGCGTTGCGCAGATTGTTGATGGCAGCTTGAATATCCGCATACTCGCTTGCCATCAGTTGCAACTCAGCCCGCTTGTGTTCGGTATCGATCTCGGCGCGCAAATTTACCTCGCCCAATGCTTCAAGCCGCCTGCTCGCCTGTGCAATAGCTTCGTTCGCCTGGGCTGGAAACCACGTTTGAAGCGACTCGCTAAATTCAAACACCGTCATCAAACGCGCGATTGTTTCCCCGGTTGCCTGCTGCGCCAGTTCCTGAAGATTACGCCGCGCCTCGGCTTTGTGTTCCATACTGGTCTCAACACCCGCTAACTCTTCACGCCGTTGCGCCACCTGCATCTCGCACCTGTACCGCCCCTGCTGGGATTCTCTTTCAATACGTAAGGCGTCTTGCACCCGACTCGCAGCCTCTTGTTGTGCCAAATCCTGCTGCTGCCAGTGCATTTCGGCCTCTTGAGCTTGCACGCATAACATCGCAAGCTGCGGGGTTTGTTCGGTCTGGCGCGCCTCAAGATCCTGCAATTTTTGCTCTAACGCCGCAATACGCCCGCGGCTATCACGCTGCGCCGTATCGAGTCGCACCGCCTCAGCCGTACGTTGCTGCCGAGCCTGTGCCACACTGTGTTGCACCGCATCAAGACGAATCTTTTCCTCCTTCAATTCGCTCCAACGCGCACGGCACGCCTTAAGACGTTCAACACGTGCATCGGCATCAGGTGCAATATTTTCTGCTCCAGCAAGAACGGCCTCGGCCTCGGCCAAGTCAACGCTTACGGCTTGTGTTCGCGCGCGAAGATTCTTGGATTCGACATCGGCGACGGCGGTCTCGACCTCAAGACGCTGGCGTTGCGCATGCACAGCACGGTGCTTAATTTCGGTCTCTTCAAGCTCTCGCCGCACCGTACCCCACGCCACGTTCAACGCATCACGCATCTGCTCAAGCCTACGATAATCGGCCTCGGCAACATCGTGTTCATCTTGCCATTTTTCCTCGGCAGCACGGTAAACTTCCTGCGCTTCGGCTAAAGCTGCCTGTTGCTCGATCAATTCTGCCTCAAGCTGCGCCCAAATATTCCCCTGCGCCCACTGCTCGGCATCAATCGTCGCAGCATGGACACCATGGCCAAGACCATCCCAACGTATACCCGCACCTTCGCGGGTCACCAACCCCTGCCCCGGGTTGAGTTCAGGCAGAAAACGCCGACATTCAGCCTCATCAGCAACAAGCCCCGTCCACTGCAACGGCAGCCGGAGAACCGCCCATTCTAGCGGGATCGTCGCACCGGATTCGGTAAGATAATCCCAGAGACTCGCAACCCCTATTGGGAACTCTGGTGCGGCGTGGTGTTGACTATCCGCTCGATACCAATAGTATCCTGAAGAGTACTCGAGGCTTGCACGCATGCCTACCCCCAGCGCAGCCCCAATCGCGGCTTCTAGACCAACTGGAGCCACCCAACATGCCGCCAGTCTCTGCTCCTGCTGCATCTGCCAATCCCGCCACTGCTGCGTACTGCTGCGAGCGCGCTGTGCAAGCTGCGCAATCTCGGCGGCTTTGGCATCAAGCGTGGCCTTGGCCTGGGTCATCGCCGCCGGACGATCGCGTTTTGCAGCCCAAACCGTATAGGCGTCCTGCAAGCGGGATTCGGCTTCGGCACGTTCGCGGATCCAGTCGCGGTTATCGTCTTGGGCTGTACGGGAATCATCGGGCAGCTCAGCGAGTGCACGCCGCAAACGCGTTAGGCGTTCCTGCACATCCACGCTCTCAGCCTGCGTCGCACCCTGCTGGTGTTTCAACCCGCGCAAACGCTCTTCGAGACGCATTTGCCCTCGCTGTTGATCTCCACGCACGCACGCATCAGCCGCACAACGTTCTTCAAGTGCAGCCACCTCTTCACCAAGTGTCACGATTTTCTGGCCAAGGCTTTCCGTCGCCACAATGTCCAGAGTCTCAACATTATACACCACCTTTTCTTGCTCAAGTGCCATCCCGCATTGCATCCAACCGAGCAATTCATCCTCGAGACGTTCCAAATCACCACGCCATTCTTCTGCACGCTCAACATCATGCGCCTGCGCGACTTCAAGAGCCTCACGTTTGAGCTCAAGATCCCTCCAGCCATTGCGCGCCCGTTGCACCACTTTGATAAGCTCGGCATCGTGCGTACGTGCCTGTAATAGTGCAGTCTCAGCCCGGGTAAAATCAATTGTAGAAGTATTTTGCTGCGTCACCGCCTGCTGATAGGCTTCACGCTTGACCCGATGCTCTTCGGCCAAGCCGCTCTGCTCGGAAGCTAAATCCCGATCCTGCAACCACCAATGCAACGCTTGGTACTGGCGCTTTTGCGCCATTAACTCGCGATAGCGCCGCGTGGCCCGCGCTTGACGCTCAAGGCTCTGCAATTCAGCCTGCCCATGCTCACAAATATCACCAAGACGTTGCAGATTGCCCTCAGCCTGCGACAGCTTCAACTCGGCATCATGCCGCCGAGCATGCAGACCGCGAATCCCCGCAGCCTCCTCCAACAACAATCGCCGTGCGTCTGGCTTATTCTCCACCAGTTCAGCAATCTCGCCCTGCGAAATAATCGAAGCACTCCGAGAGCCAATCGACAGATCAGCAAACAACATTTGCACGTCACACGCACGTACTTCCTGATTGTTAATCTGATAGGTCGAACCTTGCCCGCGCTCGATACGGCGCGAGACCACAATCTCGGGCACATCCTGAAATGGTGCTGGCGCACGACGCGCTTGATTGTCCAGCGTCAAACGCACCTCGGCACTTTGGCGACGGCGGCGTTGCCGCGTGCCAGCAAAGATCACATCCTCCATCTCCGCACCACGTAAACGCTTTGCAGAATTCTCGCCCATGACCCAACGCACCGCCTCGATGATATTCGATTTTCCGCAACCGTTCGGGCCAATGACCACCGTCAAGCCGCGGTCAACCGAAAGATGTGTTGATTCAGCAAAAGACTTAAAGCCGGATAGGGTAATCGCGGTGATATGCATCGTTCGAAACGTACCCCACGACCGCGCCAACCCAAATTATAGTCAGCGCGTTCCCCTCAAGTTTAAACGATATAGTCCGCGACCCAGTCCGCAATCTCTTCAAAGCTACCGCCGCCGAACAAATCTTTGCCGATCACAAAACTCGGGGTGGAATTAATGCCGTAATCATCAACCGCCTGTTGTCTAGCGGCAATAACTGCGTCCATCCGGGCTTCGTCATCCAAAATCGCATCAATTTGCACAGGTGACAGTCCCGCAATTCGGGCAAAATTTTTCAACGTGCTCAAGTCGCCTTCGCTATTGATCCACTGCGATTGCTGATCCAACAGTACCCCTTGCAGCTTCACGCCCAATTCCGGCGGCAGGGCGCGCATCAACATTGAACCGCGCAAAGCCATCCCATCAAGCGCGAAATCTCGATAGACCAGCAATAATTTGCCCTGATTGATGAAGCGTTCCTTCAGCATTGGGTAACCAACTTGATGGAAACGCGCACAATGCTGGCAGGTCAGGGAGATAAATTCCTGCAACACTACCGCAGCCTTAGGATTACCCGAGGAAAATGCAAGTTGTTCCGGCGTGATATCTGGCGCTCCAGCAGTTTTTGCCGCCTCATCATCTCCGCATGCTGCCAACGAAAGCACCCCCGCAGCGACGCCACTCCATTTTAAAACTTGACGACGGGAAATGGGCATAAAATATTCCTTTCGGGCATAATCAATGAAACGGGTTTGTTATTATCAACTCTCTTTAGCGGCTCGCTACGCCAACCCTAATCCGTGTTGCGATGCACAACCTTCAGATGATCGACGGCTAAAGCCCCCAACAAAGAATTTATCCGCGTGAGAATACCCGACAAATCATAGCACATCAGCAGAGCCGTAGCCGAATCGCTCGCAAGGTGAAGGGTGCGGTCACCATCGGCTCCGGTGACTTTCAATGCCCGAACCTCCCCCGGCCAACGATCAGCCTCGGTTTGTGCCAATACGTCAGTGATTACCGCAAGATCATAGCGCCGATAGCGCTTCGCGGCAATCGCTTGTTCATCAAGTATCGCACCAAAAGATTGCATTGTGCGCCATATCCTCTTAAAAAATCTGAACTGTATTTGATCAGCACAACTTGCGCCGCCTATGACTGTCTCTACGCACCAGTTTAGCACAAAATTGCTCACATGGTACCACCGCCAAGACCGCTCACTTCCTTGGCGGCACGACCCGCCGGATCCGTATCAAGTTTGGATCAGCGAAATTATGTTACAGCAAACCACCTTTTCCACAGTGCAAAACCGTTTTAGCGCTTTCATCGCGGTTTTCCCAACCATCACCGCGCTGGCGAAAGCCTCCCAGACCGAGGTGCTGAGGCATTGGGCCGGGCTAGGATATTATGCCCGCGCGCGTAACCTACACTATTGCGCGCAAGTCATTGTTGACAAGCATCACGGTGTGCTACCCCAAAGCATTCCTGAATTACGTGCTTTGCCAGGAATCGGTGCCTATACCGCCGCCGCGATTGCCGCGATTGCTTATGATGTGACCAGCGTCGCAACCGACAGCAACGTCAAGCGTATCTACGCCCGACTCGTGCGGAATCTTCTCCCGATACAAGACAACAATCCTGACTTGCACACCTTCTTCCTAGCTAGCCAGCACGGACACTCCCCGCGCGAGCATCTTCAGGCCTGGCTGGACTTTGGCGAAATCCTGTGCCGATCCCGCCACCCTAAGTGCGCAGACTGTCCCGTGCAGAAACTTTGCCTCGGACGCGATATCGCCGTGCAATTGCCGATCAAACCAACCAAAAAACCACGACGACAACTATACGCCTACGCCTACTGGCTCGAAAATGCCGATGGTGCAGTTTGGCTACGGCGACGACCTCCACGCGGCTTGCTCGCCGGAATGCTCGAAGTGCCAACCTCCCATTGGCAAGAAAACGCACCAAGCCACACTGAAGGCATCCCGCAACTGCGCTGGCAAGCCACTAACCAACAGATTCAACATCGCTTTACTCACATCGACCTCACGGTACATATTCTTCGGGCACGGGGTTTTAATGATACTGATCTTGCACAATACAGTAGTGAAAGTGCGTGGTATCGCCTCAATTCTCATGCCGAACTTGGACTGCCCACGCTGATGAAAAAAATTGTAGGCGCAATGCTGTCCGCAAAGTAAAGTCCAACCATGTCAATTGCGGAACTCAGCAATCTCATCACTGCCCTCTGGACGCAAAACATTTTTAGCGTCGAACTTGGAGTGTGGATGACGTCCATCCTGCTGCTGCTGTTGGGGATTACTCTACGCGGCTGGGTGTCTCGCTTGATCTTGGGAAGACTTGCCAGCCTTGCCGCGCGTACCCAAAATACTTTCGATGACGAGATTGTCGAGTGCCTCAAACGCCCGGTTGAACTGCTAGTGCTGGTCGCTGCAGTGTACTTCTCCATGAGCCTGATCCCCTTGAACACGGAAAGCAAGCTCATCGTCAATAAAGTGATCAATTCGGTGTTCCTCTACGCGATTTTCCGCGCCTTCCTCGAATTAATCGATCCGCTACTGCGCCTGACCCACGTCCTCAATGGGCGCTTGGACCTTGCCCTAACCGATTGGCTGAAACGTATCACCCGCATTATCGTGATGATCCTCGGCGGATCCGCCATTTTCGAGATCTGGGGGGTTCCCGTCGGCTCGATCATCGCAGGGCTGGGACTCGCCGGGGCAGCAATAGCACTCGGTGCACAGGAGTTGTTCAAAAACTTAATCTCGGGTCTCATGATCATCGCCGAACGCCGCTTTGATGTTGGTGATTGGATCAAGGTCGATGGCATTGTTGAAGGCACCGTGGAGTGGATAGGGTTTCGCTCGAGCCGCATTCAGCGTTTTGACTTGGGCCCGGTCTATGTTCCAAACAGTCACCTCGCCGATAATTCCATGACCAACTTCAGCAAGCGCGACCATCGCCGTATCTCGATGACGATTGGGCTGGAATATTCAAGTTCGATCGTAGCGCTGGAAAACATTCGCGATCGCACTCGGGAATGGATCATCGCGCATCCCAAAATCGAATCACCGAATCAAATTTCTACTTTCGTCAATATCGATAGCTTTCAGGATTCTTCGATTGGCCTCATGATTTATTGCTTCACCACCACCACTAATTGGGGCGAATGGCTGGCGATAAAGGAAGAGTTGATCTTCGCCTTGAAGCGTATCGTGGCTGAATCTGGCAGCGACTTCGCCTTCCCAACCCGCAGTCTGTACATCAAAGACCCCGATCAAGCTCCGGTGTTAATGACCAACACCGCGCAAACTCCAAAAGATCCCGTTTCATGACTATAACCAGCCGAGTCCTCGCGGTGCTCTGTGCAGCTTGCCATAAGGCCACAAAAAAAGGCACTAATACGATGCCTCGGCATCTCTGGTTACGCAGTGTTTGAATCCCGACAAACAATTTTGCACTTGCAGCCGCCGATACCATTATGTTTACTTAAAAAAGTCAAACAAAAAAATCAGTGAGAAAATGATGCGCTTGAGTGTTGTTTTGATTATGGCCTTGATTTTCCTTCCCAGCCTTGATGCCATCGCGCACGGCGGAAGGTTGGCGTCTGACGGATGCCACAATGATCAGTCTAGTGGTATGCGTCATTGTCACGTTCAAGCAAAAATACTCGAAAACAAAATTACTGCTAAAAAGAACGAAGCGGACTACGTGCAGGCTCATTGCACGGGTGTTGTTGAACACAGACTGCCAGATAAGACAAGAGTTGATTGCCTGACCAAGGATCGGGCGATTGAGTATGATTTTGCGCGCAAGTGGGCTGAAGCTATCGGGCAGTCTCTGCATTACGCCCAAATGACTGGCAAAAAAGCTGGAATAGTTCTTATCAAGAGGAAGGGTGGCGAAAAATACGTTGAAAGAACCAGAGGCATTATCGCAAAATTCAATTTGCCAATTGATCTTGAAGTCATTTCTGCCAGGATTGACACATTGGAAGGTCTTTTGACGGAGGTTTTTTGAGATTGTCTCGGACTTGGCTGTCTGTGCCCAAGCACCATAGGCTGACGGGCGCGATGCGATTTCAACTTTAGCCTTTCTGGGTACAATCTTCGTTGTTCGGCTTGGGGGTGTCAGTGCCGCAGGTTCGATCATCGATTGACTTCCTGGGTTTTGGAATGCGGTCAGGTCAAGACAGATCATCAGGTTAGTTACGTGCGAACCAGAAGAGTATTTTGTCAGCTGTTTTGGCGGTACAATTGCTGCCGTTTTGTATTCGTGCAAAGAAATCATGCCAACTCGCTTGGAACCGATTGCAGTAAAGTTCTTACAGCATGATCATGTCTTGAGGGATATTCATGACCCCATAAATTGGGATATTATTATCCCTTGTCAAGCTTCTTTCCTATGGACATAATTTGTCCCATGAATCTTGAAAAGACTTTTCAACAAATGTTACTTCAGGCAGTGGATAAGCAAACCATATCTGATAAATCCCTGCCACTGGAAGTTCCTGCCAGTCTTAGGCTCAGGACTCATTAAATATACCCTATGACGATGGTTGCAATTTAGACTGCAGAGAAGCTAAGGTATGAGCGCATCTGTCATATCTGGTTGCGATACGTCTCCAGTCTTTGAGTTTCGCGAACATATTTTCGACTTTGTGTCGTTGTTTAT
>JABSOH010000138.1 GCA_013216065.1 Alphaproteobacteria bacterium | reverse complement strand
TTGGATGGTTCGTCCTTCTTGGACTGAAGCACGGCCTTCCCAAATTCGCACAATATACAGCAGGATCAAAAATTCGCTGTCCTGACTCGTCTCGGTCACAAAGCTTAGCGGCGCAAGACACGCGGTTTGAACGTCAAGACCAACCTCTTCGGCTAATTCGCGAGTAATCGCGTCATCGCAGGTCTCACTGTCATGGACCTTTCCGCCGGGGAACTCCCATAAGCCGCCATAGCGTACATCCGGTGTGCGCTGACCTAACAGTACGCGCCCAGCCTCGTCGAGTACGGCGGCGGTAACGATTAACTGGCGCATCGAAAATCGCTCTAGCTGCGGTAGTCGGCGTTGATACGGATATAGTCATGGGACAGATCATTGCCATAAACCTGCGCCGAAGCATTCCCAACCCCGAGATTAACTGCGATGGTGACTTTTCGGCCTGCAAGGTGTTTGTTAACCGCCGCAATATCATAGGCCATTGCTCCACCTCCTTCTGCGAGGACATGGCCACCAAAGCAAATCTGTATCTGCTCGGGTTCTAGTGCGACCCTAGCCTTGCCAATCGCCATCACCACGCGCCCCCAATTAGCATCCGCGCCATTGATAGCGGTTTTGACTAACGGTGAATTAGCAATGCTCAAGGCAGCGCAGCGCGCTTCGGCGGAATCTTTGGCTCCGGTCAGGCGAATATCCAGCAGTTTGGCGATGCCTTCGCCATCGGTAACGACTTGATAGGCCAAGTCTTGGCAGGCGCGTTGCAGGGCAGTGCGGAAGTCGTCATACAGTGGATCGTCATATGTCTTGGCAACGAGACAGTCCGAAGTTCCTGTAGCAATCAGCATCACACTATCGCTGGTGGATGTATCGCTATCGACCGAAATTCCGTGAAAACTTTCGGGCATTGCGGCATGCAACATCTGTTGCAAAAGATCGTGGGGAATCGCTGCATCGGTAAACAGGAAGGCCAGCATGGTGGCCATGTCTGGAGCAATCATGCCAGAGCCTTTGGCAATACCAGCAATCTGCACTGAGTTCTCGGCAACCTTGGCGGTTTGCGCTGTTCCCTTCGCAAAAGTATCGGTGGTCATGATTGCGCTGGCAGCGCGTTGCCAGAGTGCAGGATTCGGCACGGCATACTGGAGTTCCGCCAGTCCATTCAACAGTGGCGTAGCCAGGAAGATCTCGCCGATGACCCCGGTCATGGCAAAATACACTGCGTTTGACGTAATCTTCTCGCGCTTGGCGATATCCTCTGCGACGTCTTCCAGCACTTGCCAACCCGCCGCTCCGGTAAACACATTGGCGTTACCTGCTGCCATCACCAGATGTTGTGGTGGAGTCGGTAGATGCTTTTTGCACCATTTGACTGGCTCGCCAGGGAGCTTATTGGTGGTGAATACCGCCGCGATGCTCGAATTTTTTACTTCAATGCGCAAGGCCACCAGATCGTCACGCCCTTGATAGCATAAGCCGCAAGCGGTAACACCAAGCTTTAGTCCGGCGATGATCGGCAGTGTCGGGAATTGATCGGGTGCGAACGGAGACAAGGTCACCATGGAGATTGCTTATTGTGCAGGTGCGCCGAGGGCGTTACCGTTGAGGTCAAAGCGCTGGATATCAGCTTCGGCCGTGAGACGCTCAACAAATTCTTGTACCGCCTTGTTCTGAAGTTCAGCAAGCAATTCGGTGCGCAGTGCGGCGAAAGTCGGTTTAGGCTTTTCGCGCTGATCCTCAAGGTAAATCACATGAAAACCGAATTGCGATTCCACGGGAGTTGCAGTGTATTCGCCTTGCTTTAACGCAAAGGCGGCGGTTTCAAAACTTGGCACCATTTGACCCTTGGCGAAATAGCCAAGATCGCCGCCCTGTGCCGATGAAGGTCCAGTAGAATGCTTCTTGGCCAGCCCGGCAAAGTCCGCACTGTCGTCGAGTTGTGTGATAATCTCCTTAGCCTTTTTGGCGGTCTTGAGCAAAATGTGTCGGGCGCGAATTTCAGTCACAGCCTCCGTGCTGTCAACCTGGGCTTGATACGCCTCCATCAAAGTTTCTTCGTTGATTGTTGCGGCAAACTGATCCTCTAAACAGAAACGGTTCACAAGGCTGAATTTTGCTCGCGCAACTTGTTCTTGAACCCGAGCATCTGTGTCGTAACCTGCGTTGAGGGCAGCTTGATTGATCAACTCTTCGAGCAGGAATTGCTCGAGCAGATTGGGATATTGCGCCTCGAGGGAGTATCCTGGACGTTCCAACACGGGGGCTAGGCGTCGGCGAAGTAGGGATTCAGTGTACTCCCGTCCATTGATGACGGCAACTACGCGATCCTTCTCTGTGGCACTGTCTTGCGCCAAAGACAGTTGCGTCATGCTGGGTGCAACAAGGCTGAGACCGAGCGCGTATAGCATGGCACGGGGATATGCGGAAGAAATTTTCATCGTGGAATACTTTAAATTGTGGGGAATTATAGAGCCTAATATCAGCCTATAGTGGCCAAATTACCCGCGTGGAAAACTTTTTTGGTCATAACGACTCTGGTACGGACATGCAAGCCGTGCATTCCTAAAGGTTTGTTGACCCATCGCGGTTGAAGGGGTATCCACACCGCAATGTTCGTGTAATTTCAAAAAGTATACTTATGGTACTACAGCGTCTCATTCTCCGCCTGATGGGTTCGACCAGTGATCGTCTAGTGGCTTCTCTGCGTCCTGATGTTACGAAGATCAATGCTGTCGAGGCTGAACTTCAGGATTGCGACGACACCGAGATTTTGGAGAAAAGTCAGGCTTTACGCGCCCGTGCTCGAGAGGGTGAAACGCTGGATGATTTGCTGATCGAAGCTTTTGCTTTGGTGCGAGAGGCAGCAAAACGCACCATTAGGTTGCGGCATTTTGACGTTCAATTGCTGGGTGGGATGATTTTGCACCGCGGCGCGATTGCCGAGATGAAAACTGGCGAGGGCAAAACGCTGGTTGCAACCCTAGCGGTGTATCTGAATGGTTTATCGGGCAAGGGCGTGCATGTTGTGACGGTGAACGATTATCTTGCTTCGCGTGATGCAGCGTGGATGGGTAAAATCTACGAGTTTTTAGGCTTGGATGTCGGCGTGATTCGGGGCGGAATGGACGATGTAGAGCGTCGTGCGGCGTATGCGTGTGATGTGACCTTTGCGACCAATAATGAATTGGCGTTTGATTATTTGCGCGACAATTTGAAGTTTTCCAAAGAGCAATTGGTGCAGCGTGGTTTTCACTTTGCGATTGTCGATGAGGTCGACTCGATTTTGATCGACGAAGCGCGCACTCCTTTGATTATTTCGGGTGCCGCCGACAGCAATCCCGAGCTATTCTACCTAGCGGATAAGCTTGCCCGCAAGTTGGAGGAAGAGCATTTTGAAAAGGATGAGAAGCAGCATTCGCTGACCTTGACCGAGGCTGGAAATGAACGCGCCGAAGAACTGCTCAAGAATGCGGGGGTCATCGCGCAGGGCAATCTGTATGACCTCGAAAATGTGATGCTGGTGCATCATATCAATCAGGCTTTGCGCGCGCAGCACTTGTTCACGCGGGATGTTGAGTATATCGTGCGCGATAGGCAATTGCTGTTGATCGACGAGTTCACTGGGCGGATCATGGATGGGCGGCGCTATTCCGATGGTTTGCATCAGGCGCTTGAGGCCAAGGAAGGGCTTGATGTACAGAAGGAAAATCAGACCTTGGCCTTGGTGACGTTCCAGAACTTCTTCCGACTTTACGAAAAAATGGGTGGCATGACGGGAACGGCTTTGACTGAAGCTGCTGAGTTTGAGCAGATTTACAATTTGCCCGTGTACGAGTTGCCGACCAACCTGCCAATGGTGCGGGTGGATCATCAAGATGAGATTTACGGCTCTAGTACCGAGCGCGATATGGCAGTGATTACGCAGATCAAGGCGTGCCATAACAAAAAGCAACCAGTGCTGGTGGGTACGGTATCGATTGAGAAGTCCGAGAATTTCTCGAAGTTACTCAAGGAACACGGTCTAACACACAAAGTGTTGAATGCGCGTCAACACGAAAGTGAGGCCTGGATTATTGCTGAGGCCGGAGTACCGGGCGCCATCACCATCGCCACCAATATGGCGGGACGCGGCACTGACATTCAGCTTGGTGGCAATTTTGATGCGCGCGTGCAGACATTGCGCGAAGGTGACCTGGATGCAGCGACACTCGAACCCAGAACCGCTAAAATTGCTGAGGCTGTAGCCCAGGGTCGTGAAGTCGTGCTTGGGGCAGGTGGGCTATACGTGATTGGCACTGAACGCCACGAGTCGCGCCGAATTGATAATCAACTACGCGGACGTTCAGGACGGCAGGGCGACGTTGGCGAGTCAAAGTTTTTTGTCAGCCTTAGTGATGATTTGATGCGGATTTTTGGCTCGGAGCGTCTAGAAGGAATGCTGAAAAAGCTGGGTCTTGAGCAAGGCGAAGCCATCGTGCACCCGTGGGTCAGTAAAGCCATTGAGCGTGCGCAACGCAAGGTTGAGGAGCGGAATTTTGAGATTCGCAAGCAACTGTTGAAGTTTGACGATGTCATGAACGAGCAGCGTACCGTGGTGTTTGAGTACCGTCGCGAGTTGATGGATACGGTCGACGTTAGTACCGAGGTTGAAGAGTTTCGTCACCAGCAGATCGATGCGATTATTGATGCGGCAATGCCAGCGCGGGCTCTGCCCGACGAATGGGATATGGAACAACTCCATCAACGCGTGTTGCAGGTTCTGGCGGTTGAGGTTGATGCTGAGGCCTGGAAGCACGAGGAGGGACTTGGCTCTGAAGAGGCTCGTTCACGCCTGCGAGAAATGTCTGATATTCACATGGCGAAGAAAACCGTGCGGATCACGGCAGAAGTGATGCGAGCCGCCGAGCGCACCTTGATGTTGCAATTCTTGGACGCCGGTTGGAAGGATCATCTCTTGCAGCTTGAGCATTTGCGGCAGGGGATTGGTTTGCGTGCGATGGCGCAACGTGATCCATTGAACGAATACAAGCAGGAAGCGTTTACGCTGTTCCAAGGCATGCTGGATCGTATGCACGAAAACGTGGTGCAGTTTCTCTCTTGGG
>JABSOH010000137.1 GCA_013216065.1 Alphaproteobacteria bacterium | reverse complement strand
ACCGCTTGCAGCGTCGATTGTTGGCGCAACAAAATCGTTATTGGCAGTTTAACCTTGAGCAGGGCCTCCTTGACTCAGCGCGTTTAGCGCGGGTGGTGATTGATCCGCAGCAGCCGCTTTTGTTCAAGCAGGAAAAATCTGCGCCTTTTCAGAACACTGTGGTAAGTCTTCTGATTGACAATTCCGGATCGATGCGCGGCCGCCCGATCAGTATTGCTGCGATCAGCGTCGATATTCTCGCGCGCACGCTTGAGCGTTGCGGCGTGACCACGGAAGTTCTTGGCTTTACGACGCGTTCTTGGCGCGGGGGGCGAGTCAAGGATGCTTGGATTGCGGCTGCGAAGCCGATTCGGCCCGGGCGTTTGAACGAGCTTCGACACATCATTTATAAATATGCCGATAAGCCTTATCGTCGGATTCGCAATAACCTCGGTTTGATGTTGCAAGAGGGGCTTTTAAAGGAAAATATCGACGGTGAGGCGTTGATATGGGCGTATCGGCGTTTGCTGGTGCGACCGGAGGAACGTCGGATCATGATTGTCATTTCCGACGGTGCTCCAGTGGATGACGCGAGCCTTGCCAGTAATCCTTCGCATATGCTCGATCAGCATTTGCGTGCCGTGATCGAGCAAATTGAAACTCAGGACAGGGTGCAATTGCTGGCGATTGGTATCGGTCATGATGTCACGCGCTATTATAAACGTTCGGTGATGATCCGTAATGTTGACGAACTTGGCGGGGTGTTGCTCAGGCAGTTGGAGGGGTTGTTGATCACCGATACGCGCAAAAAAAACTTAGTAATCATGCATAACAACAAATAGGCTGCGCCCGTACAGTGCCATGCTATAATGATCCGAATAAAGTGTCATAGTCTTGACCATGGATCATTCTGACAGTACTGTCCGTAATGGATGTGACGGCGAATGCGCACCTCCAACATCAGGTTCGCGCGTTTTAGAGCGATGCAAACCAGCATTATCATTGCTTGGCGTGGTTGTGGGGCTGTGGATGTATGCGTTTCTGCACGAATAGAATTTTGGATTCAAGAAATCTGACGCTTGCATTAACGCATTGCCTACAGGCGCGAGGACACCAGCCAAGACAGTTGAGTAAAGCAGTAGATTTTTCCTTGAAGGTACCGTTTTGCTGGATCAGCGCGCAGCTTTGAGTATTGTTTTCTTCGGATTTAACTCCATTAGACTTTCAACATTTGCCCAACTCCACCCCTCAGGCAATCCATCCTCACCGAATGAGCCTGGAAAAAGTACGGCGGTCCCGGTGTCCATATGAGTTGGTTGCCAGCCTTCGGTCTTTGCATGCACAGGATCGAAATCCACAAACCAGCTTTTGAAAATTGCCCGTGCCATTTCCTCCAGCGTTTCATTTATGCGGCGGTTGTTTTCGATTTTGTCGTCCAGCGCGCCTAAAACTGAGGCAATGGCTTGTTGTTCTGCAAGAGAAGGAATAGTCAATTGCATCTGGTTCATGTTGCCTTGCGTGAGCTTTGGCATAGCTGAACCCGAAAGATAACCAGATCTGCAGTAAGTAACAAAGAAACTTGGTGCTTGCCAGATGGTTCCCATGCACAACGTGAGCATGGTTGTTAACCCAGTAACGACCACTAGCTAAAAAGGCGATAGGTGTTTTTCGCGTTCGTAGGTTCTCTCCATCCTCAGCTATCAGTAGATTCTCGTCCTCAAAAATGTACTCGTCCACATGATCGACGATACCTGATGCCCCATAATACGGATAAATACCGGCTTTACGGTCTGGGTTCCGTACCGGTTTGCGCAGTGCGTCAAAGTTCTCAGTAACATCCCCAAGTGTCGTTGTATGCCATTCGCTCGTCATTAAGAAATCTTTTTCAACTGGGCTAAAATTTCTGATTGTAATTCATCTCCATCCGCAAACTGAGCTTCCAAACGCTCCTTAAGCACGGCAAACTTCTCCTCAAATGGCACGCCGTCATCTTCTTCATCCTCTGCGCCAACAAACAGACCGGGTGTGAGTACGTAGCCGTGCTCTTTGATGTCATCTAGTTTCGCGCAAAAACAGAAACCCGCAATGTCTTCATAGACACCGCGTCTTTCCATAGCCTCAGCTTCACCGCGCCATACATGGTAGGTATCGGCAATCTTTCAATGTCCTCATCAACTCACGCCGTGTTCGGTCAACTAATGCACCCAGCTTGCGGGCATCGATAAACAACACTTCACCTGTGCGATTTCTGAACTCCCCAACATTTTGGTTTTTAGCTAAAAACCAAAGGCAAGCTGGTATTGAATAAAACAAGGCACCTGGTAAGGCCACCATACAATCCAGCAAATTCGCCAACACCACGTTCGCTGTACCATTTGTTGCCAGATGATGAATGATGTGCTGCAGCCACGCATAATTCCTCTTGTTATTAAAAATAAGGGCTAATACCTAAATAATACAGCTTAAGAAATTTTCTAAGATCATTGAGTAACCAGCAGGTGTTCCATTATTAAATCTCCATTCACACTATTTCAAGAAGAGAGTGAAGTGTTGGCGCCATTGAACTTTCGCAGATGGAACTTGGCCTGGAATTCTCGAGGCCGTTGATGTGATGATGACGGTCTGCAAAGAGCTTGAGAATGGTTAATGGTAAAAGTCGGACACGTCCAGCACCCCCCCTTTCCCCCCTTACAGCTGTCAGAATACACGATGCTGTCAGGGTACGACCTTGCGCTCTATGATCGGCATCAGAGTGGCGGCGTCTGGAATGATCCTGGTGTAAATCCCCCTTTTAATATGCCAAAAACGGGGATTTGCACTGCGCCCACGTTTGCCTTTGCGCCTACCGCTGCAATATAGCCAAACGCTATAATTTTGATGATATATTTGTTATGATTTATTCTCTGGATTTCAGACAAACAGTGTTGTCGGTGCGTGAGCGTAACAATCTGACCTTTCAACAAGTTGCCGATCGTTTTTCGGAGTGGTCGAAGAATCCTGCGCTCAAGGCTTACGTTCGTGCCAAGACGCGCAAGATTGACCTTAATCTTCTGGCTCTTGGTGTTGAGATATATCCCGACGCTTGTCAATATAAACGTGCTGAACGTTTCGGACGTGTGCCAAAAAACCATTTGGCAAGCTGGACACCCCCGAGAACCTAAAATTGATAAGACTTTGAATAGAACATGATCGAAAGCGGGACGACCTCCACGACTGCGGTCTACTCTGGGCACGGCCCACTCCAAAGCGGGGCGAAAAATCTTAAAATCATGTGCCACAGCCTCCAAAGGATCGCCCGATTGGGAAATCTTTGCCAAACGTTCATCAAGATCGAAAAAACCGGATTGCATCATCAAGCCCCCTGAAATTCAATACGTTCTATTGAATCAGAAAAACGCGACTTGACCGAGGTTTTCGGGGTGTCCACCTTGCAATGCATCAATCAAAAAACAGTGCATTTCCGGAACTGTCCAGTTGGTTGCAAATTAATCGTAATGCGCTTTAGGGGTAAGGCTAAACCCAAAGCGGTTAATGCCGCTTTGATACGCATCGGCGTTCATGTACCGATTTATTGGCAAGGTCGACGATGGTGAAAGAAGACAGTCCGGCAAAGATTTGCACTTGTATCTGCACCGGCATCGCTTCGATGCCGACCACAATGCCAAACCATTAGGCACGCTACATACCCTATGCTTGCGGCTTCTGGTTGTCGCGGTTCTGCCGATGCTCCACAATCGCGTCCCATAACTCAGACTCAACGCATGCGCCGTCGAAACGGTTAATTTCCTGTATACCAGTTGGGGAGGTCACGTTTATTTCAGTCAACAGCCCACCAATAACATCAATCCCTACGAAAATCATCCCGAGCTTCCGAAGCTTCGGCCCAATGCTCGCACAAATTTCTCGATCTCGCACCGACATGCCCGCCTTTTGTGTCTGCCCACCAACGTGCATATTCGCCCTCACCTGACCTTCAGCGGGCACACGATCAATCGCGCCTACTGCTTTGCCATTGATCAACAAAATCCGTTTATCGCCTAAAAAAACTTCTGGCAGAAATTTTTGCATCTGGATCGGACTGTGCCAATGCGCGTGATGCATTTCAAATAAACTCCGGAAATTATCGTCCTCGGGGCGAAGGTGAAAAATTCCAACGCCGCCATTACCGTACAGAGGCTTCATAATCACGTCTTGGTGTTCATCGCGAAAAGCACACAGTGCATCAATATCCGAAGAGATCAATGTCGGTGGCATCAATTCGGGAAAATCCATCACCATGATTTTTTCCGGCGCATTGCGTACCTCTCTGGGGTCATTCACCACCACCGTGGAGGGTAGACGCTCAAGAATGTAGGTCGCGCTCAAGTAATGCATGTCGAATGGCGGGTCTTGGCGCATCAAAATCGCATCAAAGTCTTTTAAATCACTATTTTTGGGTGCGCCTATGTGAATATCGCCCAAATTTGGCGTTCCAGCCAAAACCTTTTCGGCCATCGTCAACCGAGTCATACACGCCCGAATCCCAGTATCGGTTCCCAACGAAAGATCGTCGGGATGATAATGATACACCGCATAACCACGCCGCAACGCTTCAAGGATCATCATCCACGACGAATCGCTACGAGTGTTTATCGTAGACAGAGGATCCATCTGTAGGGCAATGCGCATCCAAAAAAATCCTTAATAAGGATTTTGCACCTGTAATAAATTCAGCACGCAGCCTACTCGACGGGAGGCAACGGGGTGACTTCAACATTTTCTTCGAAGAAATCAATCGGTGCGGCCTTGGTCACTTCAATAGCATTCGCCGAAGGAACCGGATTTGCCGCTACAGGCGTATCCACCAAAAGTGCTTCCGAGTTGTTCTGCTCTGGCAATGCTTTCACGCTCGGAGCCTTGACCTTTATACGGCTCACCATACCCTTCATACCACCGATTGATGCTGTTACCGCTCGAACGCGCGTAAGTTCGTCAGGCGTTAAAGCCAATCCCATCATATAGGCCACCCCATCAGCAATGCGAATCACGTAATTGACCGCGTGAACACCCTTCTCTAACGACAACCGCGTACTCAACTCAAGCCCTAGTACCCGATCGTAGCCATAGCTCGCGAGCTCGAAAGTTTG
>JABSOH010000136.1 GCA_013216065.1 Alphaproteobacteria bacterium | reverse complement strand
TTGAACGAAGAACAATTCAGCAAAATAAACCGTTATTGCCAAACAGGTTGTGAAGAGTGACGCGGGTTGACGATCGAAGGGTTCTGTTCGGGATCATCTTGCGCAGGCCACTGTAAACACCATCGGCCCAGATGTAGACCCACTGGTCTTTTTCAAAGTTCCGAGTGCTCCAGCCATCGTATTCTTCCGCCCACCTTCCCCACAAGCAGATTTAGGGCATTTCACCGCTGGATACACCTTTCAGATACAGGCAATGTGGCCCACCACCAGAGGTCTTGCTTTGCGCACATATGGCGGAACCAGAGCGGAACGTGACAGGCTTGCCTGTGTTCAACACACTTTCGGTATTTTCATCGCCACAGGTCCCAAGCTCCATCTTGTAAGCGGTGCTCCGGTAAATAACCATTGCGAACAACTACCGCCTTGCCAACTTCTGTGTGCAGATCCGCTAGTGGGAACCATAAATTCCGCAAATTCAGCCTTAATTGCTTGCATAATCAATCATCTCGCTCCTACAACACAAAATATCCGTCAAAGGATCGGAAATTTCATCTCGATCAAATAATCCAACAATGTTATCCTCTTCTATAGTGGTATGGTGTTGTCATTCAAATCATCAAACACCAAATTTGGTTATAGTTCCCGCCGATAAATGCACACGCAAGTTGGCATCGGCTGAAGACTTGCCACATTGCCGTGAGCGATGAGGAAAAGCAAAACACTTAACCTTGAACCCGAAGAACCAAGGGTTTTTCAGACCGCTTGCCTCAGAATTGGTGTGTTGCTTTTGTTTTGTGTTCACGCCGGGAAGACCATGCCTGTGGCAAGTGGCTTCGCGGCTCCATTTTATACGTTCCCTGTCGTGGTAGAACCGCTCCTCGCCTCCCGGGCGCGTCACAAAACCTCATCCCACCAGATGGTACATCAGGTGGACAAGGTGATGCGTTAAAAAAGAGTGCGTAGTTTCGCGCGCGCTTTGGACTTGTCTTGAACAACGGGACAGATCCGGCTTTGTAACAAAAACCGAGATTATCCGCCTTAAAATCCTCTCCTCTACTGATCAAGCGGTGATGGTGTCATCAATGCAGTTTCGAGTTGTTCGCACAGATAGTGATACAAACACTGGTGGCCCTGCTGGATCATGGCAGTGTCATCGCTGGGAACGCACAGCAGATAGTCGCAATGCTCCGCAAGCGCACCGCCGTTGCGTCCGCTAAGCCCGATCACCGTCATCTGTTGCGCCCGCGCCTGCTTTGCCGCTGCGATGATATTGGCGGAATTGCCCGAAGTGCTGATCGCGAGCAATGCTCCCCCGGACTGCCCGTAAGCCTCGACCTGGCGGGCAAAGGCAGTTTCGAAGCCAACGTCATTACTCCAGGCCGAAAGCGTTGCCGTGTTCGCGTTCAAGCACAGACACGGCAGAGCCTGCCTGCGTTGCTTGAAACGCCCAACCAGTTCGGCAGTGATGTGCAACGCGTCCGCTGCGGAGCCACCATTGCCGCACACCAGCAGTGGTCTCTGCGCACTGAGATGCTCGACTAAGTCCTTGACGAGTAGGGGGAAATAGTTCAGGGTGGGATCGTGTGCCAGTGCCTCGCACAAGGCGGCGGATCGCTTGAGGTAGTCGTGTATTGTCATGGAGGGCATCTTCCAGTTTTAGAGTTCTTGTTCGAAGAGGCGACGGCAGCGCATAGCCTGACCATACCTTAAACGTTTTCTGAATGGTTTCACCATGACTGCACGCCCCCTGATCATTGATAATTTGCAATATTGCCACTTTGACGCCGAGGTTTTTGAACAAATGCACTTAGGCGGAGTTTCTGCGGTGCATGTGACGATTTGCTACCACGAAGATTTTAGCGAGACTATTGCAAATATCTGTACGTGGAATCGCTCTTTCGAGAGCTACCCACAGTGGATTTTCCAAGGCTTCAGCACGACCGATGTCGAACGCGCGCATCGTGAAGGTCGCACAGCGATTATTTTTGGCTTTCAGAACTGCTCGCCAATAGAGGATAACATTCGCTTGATTGAAATCTGTCATCGCCTTGGGGGGCGTTTCATGCAGCTTTCTTACAACAATCAGAGTTTACTTGCGACTGGCTGTTACGAGGCCGAAGACCCGGGTATTACGCGCATGGGCAAGCAAGCGATTGCCGAGATGAATCGTGTCGGGCTGGTAGTAGATATGAGCCATTCGGCAGAGCGTTCGACTCTCGAGGCGATTGCGCTTTCAACTCGACCGATTGCCATCACCCACGCTAATCCGGCAAGTTGGCATGCAGCTTTGCGCAATAAATCCGATACCGTGCTTGCGGCGCTAACCGAAAGCGACGGTATGGTTGGGTTTTCATTGTATCCGCACCATCTGAACCAAGGTAGCGCATGCACCTTAGAAGATTTCTGTACCATGATTGCGCGCACGGCAGAGAAATTCGGTGTCGATCACCTCGGTCTCGGTAGTGACCTGTGTCAAAAGCAGCCAGATTCAGTAGTAACGTGGATGCGTAATGGCACTTGGAGCAAGATTTTGGATTACGGCGAAGGCTCAGCGGACGATGCCGGCTTCCCACCGATGCCGGACTGGTTCCGCGACAATCGCGATTTTGGCAACATCCAACGCGGTTTGCGAAGCGTGGGCCTTGATTCCGCCGAAACCGCCAAAATCATGGGCGAGAACTGGCTTAAGTTCTATCGCGATAATTTCACTCCGCAATCAGGATAATGCGTCATGTCTGATCCTCACCCTTCCGCAAACAATCCCATACCTGCCGTTGCTTTGCGCACACCGAATCAAGTGATGCGGCTGGCACGACTCGGCAGTTTTTCCATCGCGTCTAAGTTTTATACCGCAATTGCTACGCCGGATTCACGCCGAGGGTTGGCAATTCAGCCGCACAGACTTCGATCTTGACAATAGAGGCGTTGGCACGGCGATTTATCGTACCGAAACCCCACAGCGTACGTATTCGCTGGTGGTGTTTGCTCACGACCTGCCGCCCGAGCAACGCAGCAACCGCGTGATTGCCGAATCGTGGGATGCAACGTTCAACCTCTTTGATGGTATTCCAAACCCGGATGGACATCACTAGGCTTTACGCTAACACCCCCAAGCCAGAAGCCGACGCTACACCGCCGCTAAATTGTCGTTGTCCCACGCAAATAAAAGCGTGCGCTTGTTTGACTATGTGCGTGATTGCCTGGCATGTGGCGTGCAGCCCGAGGCAGACACGCTCGCCGAGGTTGAATATTTGATGCGCACCACAGCGGTGTACGGCAGTGGGAAATTTGACTGTGCGGATCATGGCTAAGGTAGCGGAACGCCCGGAGTTCTGTACTGCCTTTCAAGTCGAGATGCTGGCGGGTATATCTGTTTCGCTGGTTCACGATCGATCTGATCAACCATTGCGCCAAGGTTCAAGGTGGTGATGCTGCCGCCAAACTTGCTGAGCCATTGGTACAGTGTCTGGGTATCGGCAATTCGACTGGGCTTGGGATGTCGCCGTTTTTGGTGAAGCATAACCAATTGATCCACCACATGAATCAACGCGCGTGAGACTGCTTCATCGCGGGTGCGCGCCTTGCCAGAGGCGGAGGATATCGCGGGGTTTGAGGCTTTTGTTTGCACGTGGAAAGCGGCATATTAACGCATGGCATGTTGCCGATAAAACACAATCAGCGCGGATTGCTGAGATGCAGCGTGAGCTGATCTTGCACCGCACTTGAGGGTAATGCTCGCATAACCGCCACCGTGGAATGGTATGATCCGCCATGCCGAGGCGCATTACAGCCTCGCCTCGAAACCCAAGAATTTCTGGTCTCGATGCTGCTTGCCCCCACGGTGCGTTGGTGGATGACCTCGGCGAAAGAACGGGCTGCCCCCCGCCAAGACCCCTGATCTTGCAATGACCGTGGCAGCGTTACAGAAGCTTCTCTCGGCCGAATACGACTGGGCGTTGGCGGTAGACTTTGACGATCCGCGCCAGTAAAAACTCTTTTGGTACCATTCCGAGGACAAGCTTGAACCACGCTTCGGACACCGTTTCGAAGAGGACAGAGCATGGTGGCGCGCGACGTACAAGAGACGGCGTATATACTCAAAGAGTTCTCTGCCAGTGATCCGGTTTGGCGGGCGGTACCGCTGAAATATCCGCAATGGCGCTGGATCATGCGCCGCGTACAGGCGATTCGTGATTATCCCTACAGCGAGATTCGCGACAATTTGATTGCCGATGGGGTGCAACCGTTGGACATCTTGCGCCTAAAATTATCGTTCTGCGGCGTGTTGCAATTCAACTCAAAGTCTGATCTGTGGTTAAGGGTCAATATGTATCAGGATGTGCCCTTGCCACCGCAACTTCAACGCCGCTTGTCCGGCGGGGCATAATACGAGCAGACTATTGCTGGAACACCTGCCCAGAGAGGCATCATGACCGGGTTATCGACGACACTTGCGCTGAATGAACTGGACTTTTACTGAACCCGCATGATGTTTGGTATCGGTGGCTCATTCGCGGTGGCGGGCGAATTCGCACGCGGTTGTGCATGGCTTGCAACTCACGGGTTGGCAATCGATCCGGTGGTTCTGAGTGTTTTAAGCCGCCCCTGTCCACCACCGCCAACTTTGGAATGGCGAACCGAGGCAACATATCAGAGCCTGATCGGCGATCAAAAGCCACTGGCAACACTGTACGCGGGTCCAGCAGTGGCGGGTCGGTTTGCGATTGACGCAACCCACCGTGCATCTCTTGGCGGTGGATGTCCCCCCGCGCCCACGGTGCCGGAGCTGGCAACAACGATAATGACTAAGGATACTCCTCGTGCGGACACTCAGCCCCGATCAAATTTACGATATCGCCTACACTGCGGTTGACGCACCACGGGTGTAGCACGAACGCCACTACGTCACTCCTGGCCTCGATTCGTGCCACCGAAGAGATGGAGATCTCGAGCCACAGACTAATGTATCTGCCGATCTACCACCAGCACCCTAATTGCGGCAAGGTGCGCAAAGATATGCAAAGCCGTCCCTTGAGACCCTAAGCACTAGGCTCAGGACCTATTAAAGGAGGTTTTGTAAGCTGGTGATTTATGATTCACTTATGAGAAGAAGGAGAATGAGCG
>JABSOH010000135.1 GCA_013216065.1 Alphaproteobacteria bacterium | reverse complement strand
TTCTGTAAGAGTTGTTATAGTTTATCTCTGTTCAGACTTCAATGTGACTGATATGCCCTCGATTCGTGCCCTACCTGATCTCATTATCCGCCAGATTGCCGCAGGCGAAGTCATCGAGCGTCCAGCCTCGGCGATGAAGGAACTACTTGAGAATGCCCTCGATTCTGGAGCGCAACAAATCGACATCTACCTAGAGCAAGCTGGAAAGCGTCTGTTGCAAGTCCGTGACGACGGACACGGCATAGCAGCAGAGGAGTTGCCCTTGGCGATTGCGAAGCATGCGACCTCGAAACTCGCGAATAACGATCTTTCGGATATCAACAGCTACGGTTTTCGTGGCGAAGCCTTGGCCTCTATCGCAGCGGTGGCGAAGCTGCACATTCAGAGCCGCCGTAGCGGCGACGACAGTGCACACGAGATCAGCACCGAAAACGGCGCAATAGGTGCGGTGCGCCCAGCACGTGGTGAGCTTGGGACGACGATTACCGTACGAGATTTGTTTCACGCCACCCCTGCGCGACTGAAATTTCTGCGCTCGGACAATGCGGAAATGGCGGCAATTCTTGAAAACTTGCGCCATATCGCGCTGTGTGCGCCAGCAGTGCGGTTTCGGCTCTACGATGGAGCAAAATTGCGCGTGCAGTTCGAAGCCGTTGGCGGCTTGCACGATAAGAGCGACGATCTTCTATCGGCGATGATGCCGCGCTTGGCGGAGATTTTTGACACCGAATTTGTTGCAAATGCCTATACAATAACGCAGGAGCGTCCACCCTATTATTTGTCGGGACTGATTAGTCCGGCGGCGATGCATCGTGGTCGAGTTGATCGGCAGTTCTTGGCGGTTAATGGGCGAATCATTCGTGATCGTACTTTGATGGGTGTGATTCGTGCCGCCTACGGTGATTTGATGCCCAAGGGACGCTACCCGCAATTTGCGTTGTTCATCGTCTGTGATCCAGCGTGGTTGGATGTCAACGTGCATCCGGCGAAGACCGAGGTATGCTTTCGCGACCCTGCTGTTCTGCGCTCAATGCTGATCAACGCGATACGCGCCAACCTTGATACGCGTGCTATGCTGACTGCACCAACCATCGCCAGTACCTTCAGCCATTCTGCACCGAACAATTCACCTTCCCGCGCAAACTCAGCGCAACTCAGGGCTAGTGGAGTCATGCAACAGCCCGGGTTTGCGCAGGATTGGCAACCGCTTGCGCGCAAAGAAGTGCCACAGGCTGGTGTTCCGGATTCAGGTGTAGAAGCGCAATCCGCAATAGACTATCCCCTAGGTGCCGCCAAGGCGCATATCCTCGGCAACTATATCGTCGCCGAAAACGCCGATGGGATGGTATTGATCGATCAACACGCTGCCCACGAACGGATCGTGTACGAAAAATTGAAAGCTGATTATCACGATAGTGCCAAAACCGCCGTGCAGCCTTTGCTGGTACCCGAGGTGCTGCGGATCAGTGCAGACAACTTGCCGAAGCTCGAAGATCATCAGAATCTTCTCAACGAATTGGGGTTCTCCTTCGAGGTTTTTGGTCACGACGCGGTGGTGTTGCGCGCTGTGCCAGCCTTACTCGCCGAAAGCAACAAGGTCGACCTGCTCGAAGATATCCTTGAAAGCATTTCTGAAGGCACCGAGGAGCAAGGGCTGAAGGATCGGATCTATGCTATACTGTCACGAACCGCTTGCCATAGCTCGGTGCGTGCCGGGCGATGCCTCAAGGTCGAGGAAATGAACGCCCTCTTGCGCCAAATCGAGGTCACACCCAACGGTGGACATTGCAACCATGGCCGTCCGACGCAGATTTTTCTCTCTCTCGCCGACGTCAAAAAACTTTTTGGCCGAAAAAGTTAGCCCGAAAGAATTGTGTTGTATTCGCTTTGCCCTGAACAGTAAACCTTATCGAGGCGTGGTATTCGCCTTTGAGTACCAACAGTCCGAAATTCTGCGAGACCGATCTGAACCATGCGCCCAGTCTTTGGCCTCGCCGCCGCCACAGGAATCTACATCCTTGCGCTCGGTATAATCATCCCAATCTTGCCGTTTCAAATTCTCAGCCTTGGCGGCACCCCGGTACAGGCAACTTTGATTTATTCGGTGTTCTCCGGCGTGTCGGTGCTGACTTTGCGGTTTTGGGGGCAGATGTCCGACCAATTCGGACGGACGCCGATTCTGTGGCTATCAGTTGCCGTCACCGCGATAAGTTACCTCTGGCTCGCGAATGCCAGCACGCTGTGGGAAGTCTACTCTGCCCGCGCTCTTGCTGGAGCCTTCGCGGCCTGGCTGCCGGTGTCTCAAGCACTGATCAGTGACGTTGTACCAGGCGAAAAACGCGCTCCAGCGATGGGATTACTTGGCGTCGGTTTCGGTGTCGGCTTCACCATCGGCCCGGCACTCGGCGGCTACCTCGCGAGCAATAGCGGTGCGGCGCTGGATTTTTGGACGCCTGTCACCCTAGCTGCCGGAATCTGTGCTCTGACCCTCATCGCCACCATCATCTTGGTGCGCGAGCCGATCCGACAGCAACGTCAAGCCGATCCGTCCGCAACTATCCACTCGATTTGGCGTGATCGGCAATTACTGCTGTTGCTTGGGCTGTATTTTGGCATTTCGGTACTGTTCACTGGAATCGAAGGTGTGCTGGCAGTTTGGGGTGAATCTGCACTCGATTGGCAGCCCAATGACGTTGGTTATCTGCTGATGATTGCCGGGCTGGGCAATATTCTCGCTCAAGGCGTACTGATCCGTATCGCCACCCGCAAATACCGCGAGGCACGCACGGTGGTCATTGGTCTGATCGGACTTATTGCAGCAATTGGTGTACTCAGCGTATCCATCACTACTGTACCTGTTATCGCTGCCCTGTTTAGCATCGCGGTCTTCATGGGGCTACACAACCCTGCCATGCAAAGCCTGATCAGCCAAATCGCTCCAGAAGAGTGGCGCGGCAAGGTACTCGGCATTGCACAGGCCGTCTCCAGCCTTGCTCGGGTCATCGGGCCGATCTGGGCCGGGTTGGTGTTTCAAACCTTTGGCGGCAACACCCCTTTTGATGTCGCTTTTGGCATGGGCTGTCTGCTGTTGCTGATCGGGATCAAAATCCTGAGGCCACACTTCAACAACCACGATAAAACCCCAAACGCGTAGTACCCACATCTTTGATCTGCAACAGCGTGCGCGCACACAATGGGTCGGCATCGCGCGGGGTCTGGATCACGATCAGAGTTTCAGTATCCAGCCAACCTGCAACGTGAAAAGCGTTCAGCACTCCATCGAGTTGTGCAACCTCAGTATACGGCGGATCGAAGAATAACAATCCCCGCGCCTGTGACACACGTGGTGGTTGCAACACTTCTGCATAAACCGCAGAGTGTGCTGCAACCCCAAGGTTCTCGATGTTCTGTTTTAAGGCTTGTTGCGCTTTCAGGTGCGATTCAAAAAAATCCGTCCGCGCCGCGCCGCGACTCAAGGCTTCAAGCCCAAGACTGCCACTGCCCGCAAATCCATCCACCACCTGCAATCCCGCCCAGCCCAGCAATAAATCGCTATGGCTTAAGATATCGAATAACACCTGCCGGACGCGGCCTAAGGTTGGGCGCGTGATCCCCCCCAGAGGCAGGGTCAGTTTTTTTCCTTTATACTGCCCAGCGAGAATACGCATCATCTGACCTGTATAGCGGGATCAACACACAGTGCCGAGACTTCTTCAGACGTCAATTCTCGGCATTCACCTGTCGGCAAACTCCCCAGTTCCACTGCGCCAAAGCTCGTGCGGATCAAACGGCTCACGCTGTAGCCAAAATGCTGCATCACCCGGTGAATTTCACGATTTTTCCCCTCTTTCAAGGTCAGGCTCAGCCAACTATTTTTGCCCAAAATCCGTTCGACTTCGGCTATAATCGGCGCGTATAGTATTCCTTCGTGAACAAGCCCTTCTGCCAATTGTGCAAGCTGCGTCACACTCGGCACCCCTCGTACACAAATTCGATAACGCCGCGGCAGATCACTTTTCTCCAGCGCGCCCGCACAACTGCCGTCATTCGTCAGCAGCAACAGACCCTCAGAATTCAAGTCCAACCGCCCCACCGAAACCACACGCCCCAACGATTTCGGCAAGGTATCGAACACCGTCGCACGCCCGCGCTCGTCGCGATGGCTGGTGATCAAGCCGCGCGGTTTATGATAACACCACAATCGCCCCGCCTTGGCAACCCGCTCAGCTTCGCCACGAACCGCAATCCGCACTTCCTTAGGAAACCGTGCCGCAATCTCCTCAACCGTGACCCCATCGACCTGCACACGCCCAGCACGAATTAACGCTTCCGAGTCTCGCCGTGAGCCGTAGCCCGCACGCGCCATGAGTTTCGCGAGCTTATGCGTATTCAAAGAAGTCTTGAGCGGGTTTGTGTTCGACATAGTGCGCGTGGTAAAAAGCTGTGATCAACTCCTTATACTTAGCGATATCCCCTCCCATGACACAAGCGCTCAATCCCTCGAAGCAATGGCTCTGGATGCAACGTGCTCTCCACCAAGCCATCCTTGCCGCAAACCTCGGTGAGGTGCCAGTGGGCGCGGTACTGATGGCGGCCGATGACGACACATTGCTTGCCGAGGGACATAACCGCACGCGTCTGGATAACGATCCAAGCGCACATGCCGAAATTGTGGTGCTGCGTCAAGCCGCAGAAAACCTTGCTATCCCGCGCCTTCCCGGCACTCGGCTGTACGTGACTCTCGAACCGTGTCCAATGTGTGCTGGGGCCATTATCCAAGCCCGAATCGCCCAATTGGTGTTCGGCGCCTACGACCCGAAATATGGTGCCATTACCCACGGGGTGCGCCTGTTCGATCAAACCAACATCAATCACCGCCCTGAAGCGCTTGGTGGGATTGCCGAAAGCGATTGTCGGGGGTTGCTTAAGACGTTTTTTGATCAACGTCGTTAAACTGGACACCCCCGAGAACCTAAAATTGATGAGACTTTGAATAGAAAATGCTTTTTTTGTGTGAGATTGTCTCTGGAACTTTTCCCGGGCGGAATGCCCGGATGGAGCCCTTCGTGCTCTGCCATGGTTTTCTTTTTTCGCCAATAGACCACACGCCTCATATTGCAGACAAGAT
>JABSOH010000134.1 GCA_013216065.1 Alphaproteobacteria bacterium | reverse complement strand
CATCTGAATTCTCCTTCGGTCAGTAAACCGCAGAAAATTCTGGTTTTCAATACTGCCAATTTCAGGGACGATTACCCAAGCACTAAGGATGTTGGTGGTTGTTGGACGGTGAAATTTACGAAAGCGGGAAGTTATTGGCAACGCAAGTTCTTGCGTAAGCGCTCCAGGCTAGAAGTCCCGACCTTGCCACCGCCGACCAAGTTCAATTGGCAAAGTCTGCGGCCGCACTTTGCGGTAAAAAGCGTGCTGAACCTTAACGCACATTTATGCGCCAGTTCGTATTTGAGCGAATGGCCAGTGGGGATTGCCTAGCGAATCTTATCGTCGCAGAGTAGTGCGAACAGGACTTTTCAAGTTCTCCAAAATCCGCTATACCTTGGCCATGATGGCGTTGATGCAACATAATGGCCTGTGGGGTCTTGGGGCAGTCGCACTGTTGGCGGTTGGACTTGGTATGCTGTACCGTGCACCTGTAGGATCCGAGAGTGGCTGGCGGTTGAGCGGCGACTTTGAGAATGTCGGTGGCCTGAAGGCGGGTAGCGATGTCATGAGGTCGGGCTTTGCGGTTGGCACAGTTGAAGATATTCGCGTGATGCCGGACTTGCAGGTACGGGTGACGGTTTTGCTCGAACCCGGCCTTGAGGTTCCCGATGATAGCGATCTTCGAGTGCAAAGCGCGGGATTGTTCGGCGAGCCGTATTTAAGTCTGATGCTCGGTGGTGGGGTTGATTTGCTGGTGGATGGTGATCAGGTTGCGTTCACGCAGTCGAGCGTTGATTTTCTGAACTTGTTTCAGAAAGTCGTCGAGGGGGCACGCAAGCAAGACGCGCCGACATTAGAATGATGATACGGCGGATGACACGCGGCATTTTAGAAACCGTGCTCGGCGCGATTGTATTATTGGTGGCGTTGGGGTTTGGCGGCTATATCTATTCTGCGCGTGAAGCCTCGTCCAGCGATACCTACGCGCTGACGATGCGTTTTGGCAGTGTTCAGGGTCTGAAACCCGCTGCGGAGGTGCGTCTTGGCGGGGTCAAGATTGGCTTGGTTGCGTCGATGCAGCTTGATCCGGCGACGCTTGAGGCTATCGTCGAAGTTCAGATTAATGAGGATATTAAGTTGCCGCGCGATAGTGTTGCTGAGATCATGGCAGTGGGGTTGCTTGGTAATAATTTTTTGAACATTCGCCCTGGCTTTGCGTCTGAGCGTCTGGCTATTGGTGCTGAGTTTGAGCGCACTATTGACCCGGTATCGCTTGAGGATTTGTTGGGACAGGCTATTTTCGCCCTGAGCGAACGCTGATGTTGCGTGCGTTGATTCTGGGCTGTGTGTTGTTGTATGCGATGCCAAATGCGTTGGGTCGCGAGGTCACGGCTGCGGACTACCTTGAGCGCGCCTCGGCAAGATTGGCGGTACTGGATAAGATTACGGCACGAGTGAAGACGTTGACCGTGACGGTCGGTGAGGTGGGGCACAGTGGGCGGTTGCGGCTTGGTCTGGTGCGCTGTGCTGAGACTCCACCCGAGCTCACGCCCGAAGCCGTAGCCTACGTTACTCTTGCCGAAGTGCTTGGTGATGAAGTGGAATCCGATGGTTCAGGCGCGACACCTCTGTTTGCAGGCTGGATATTTGCTTCTTCGCCGGGGCTATCGGCGGTGGAACACCCGGTGTATGATGTTTGGCTGATCGACTGCCTTGATGATGGTGTTGTTGGCACTGAGTAAGGGGATTCCCCGTGGCTTTGAAAATATCACTTCAACCTTGCAGAATTTTATCGCTGAGTAGCCGATGTTTTTCGTTGCCAGCGCGTCGTCGATCCGTCGTGGGCGGTGTGGCTGAATGTCACGGGCAGAGTGGAAGTGAGATCGCAACCCCATATCATGACCTATCCGCGCATGACCTTGGTGTTCTGCTCATTTGGAAAGGCTGTGAGCACTTTGTGTTTGCCCGAACATTGCAGGTGATGTCGATTGGGACAGCCTGCATGCGCTGTTTTTGAATATGGCGAGGGATTGTCAAATGTATTGGTCTTGTGATGAATCTCGTGCTAGTTGAGCGCACCGCGTATGGAGCTTACAGAACGCCGCGCTGAAACCTAGATCTGATGCTTGCGCAAAAGAGTTGTGCGGGAACGCTGGCTTATCAGCAGGACAAAAACGGGGATCCTAACCAATCTGCACCCCAGTAATCGCAGCTAGCTCGCTGCAAGCCAGTCGTATAGGCGCGGATGGAGGCTTCGAGTGGCGAGAGATGCCCAATCCGCCAAGTTTAAGGCTGTTTCGGCATGAGGGGCGTATTCTTTAGGTAGAAAAACTTGTCTCGGGTCGAATAATTTCGTCATGCGTTCCGCGCAGCAGCACAGAGTTGGGTGGTGATAGCTGCTTCAAGGCCGGGCGTGGGTCACGGCGGTTGATGTTGCCTAGGTCAGCGTGATGATGAATCGCTGGGCAGAAGAGATATCATACGTGGCGTTAAACGCTGCAATGTGCCTTGGCCGCAATCGTTGCGTGTTCAACACGTCGGGTAGCGGAACTAAAGTCGATTTCGACATGATGGTTCGTTCGGGTTTGACCCAGCGTCTTTGCACGATTATAAAGTGTACTGAGAAAGAACGCATCAGTTCAGGCAATACGCCAACGACTACATTATTTGATTGCTCTATTGATTCGCTTTCGTCCTGCGACGTGGACGCTCCCGCACTGAAACGACGATACGGCATGATTCCGACATTCCATGACCTTGGTCTCAGTACCACTTTGCAAGAGACTCTTGTGGCAGCAGGGTATATCGAGCCAACCGAAATTCAACAAAAGGTGATTCCTGCAATTTTGATGGGGCGAGATATTTTGGCTTCGGCAAAGACCGGCAGTGGCAAAACGGCTTCCTACGCGTTGCCGATGCTGGATATGCTCGATCAGCGCCGCAAGCGCGCCCGCATGCCGCGCGCTATTGTGCTGTCGCCAACGCGCGAGTTGGCGCTGCAGGTCGTAGAGAACTTCACCAAATACGGCGATCAGATGTCGCTGGAGATGCTGCTGCTGATCGGCGGTGTCAACATGGCTGAACAAGACCGAGTTTTGAACCGCGGAGTCGACGTGCTGGTAGCAACGCCGGGGCGTTTGCTGGATCATGTCGGGAGAGGGCGGATTTTGCTGAGCGGTGTTGAAACGCTCGTCATCGACGAGGTGGATCGTATGCTCGATATCGGCTTCATCGACGATATTGAACGTCTGGTGAAAATGCTGCCGCCTAAGCGCCAGACTCTGATGCTGTCGGCCACCATGCCGAAAGAAATGGAAAGGCTCTCCAAGAAATTCCTCAACGATCCAAAGCGTGTTATTGCTGATCCGCCGTCTAAGGTCTCCACGACGATCCAGCATTCCTTACTGCATCTTGGGAACGTGCGTGTTAAGCACCAAGCTTTGATCAAGCTCCTGTCCCATGATACTGTCAACGGCGGGATTATTTTCTGCAACCGCAAGCGCGAGGTCTCGGTCTTGCGGTGTAAGCTGAAGTCAGAAGGGTTTTCGGTCGATATGCTCCACGGCGACATGGATCAGCACCACCGCCTTGAATGTCTGGCGCGATTCCGTGCCAAGGAGGTTGCGTTTCTGGTCTGCTCGGATGTTGCCGCGCGCGGGCTGGATATCCCGATGGTGGATCATGTCTTTAATCTCGACGTGCCAATCCATGCTGAAGACTACGTACACCGTGTAGGACGCACTGGGCGTGCGGGACGTGCGGGATGTGCGGTGACTTTGGCGACGGATGGTGATGAACGCTTATTGGCGGCGATTGAGGAAATGATTGGCGAGAAAATTGCGCCGTTGAATGCTGCCTTGTGCGATACAGGGGAAATGACATTGGAAGCAAAACCTGCTTGCCCGGGCAAAAGTTCCTCTGAATCGGTACTCAAAGCCAGTGCAGACAAACGCTCTCCGCGCGGCGCAAGGCGAGCAAAGGCAAAGTCTGTTCGGGTGCAACCACCGTGTGAAGAGGTCGCCGAAGATGCTGTAGCATCGTTCAGCAAAAGCGCGCATGTGCCGAGGTTTCTCAGGTTTTAGCCACGGAATCTTGAGAGCGTCGCCTAATCATCGCGCAGCATAGTCCGTTCATGGTTGCAAAGGCGATTTGCCACCACACTGACCAGACCGAATAGTTGAACAGGCTCGCGGTGCAGAACGCCGCGTATAGCCCCAAAAGTGTCACCACTTCGTCGGGCGCGGTATGACGGTGTTGCCACGCCCACCACAGCACCGCAGCCAGTGCGCTGAGAACGGCAAGAAAGCCGATCATGCCGACCTCGACTAAAACCTCAAGCATCCAATTGTGCGGATGAGTGGTGATGGCGGGAAAATCCAGGGTCAGTTCCGCGCTGTAGCGAATCTCGTGGCTGCCGCGACCAAGTTCATCGAGGGCGTTGATCCCGTAGCCGGTCAAGATATTGGCGGGGAAATCCTGTTGCAGCAGAACTAAGATTTTGTTCCAGAGGATTTGTCGCTGCAGGTCGATTGCCCAGCCGGGCAAGCCCAAAGCTCCGGCGTTTAAGTGTCCGCGAATGCTGATCAAATAGGTGACGATAGCCCCAACTAATGCCGCACAGACCAGAATAAAACTCAGCATCTGCCAGCCATGCCAGCGATGCATTGCCATGGACGTAATCCCGGCGATGCACAGTATTGCAGCGACGCCTGCCATGGCGGAACGGCTTTCAGAAATGACGATTAACCAGACGATTCCGACGATGGCAAGCCCTGCTGCCAACCGTTGAACGCCGCTTTGTCGCCATAGCACATAACCACAAAGTGGTAGGAGCAGCAAAAAACCACTGGCGGGCTTTTTAAGGATCACAACATTGTAGCCTTCGGAATATGGATTCGTGAGGGGCAGGGTGCGTAGGAAACCGACTACGCCGTAAAGATGCACTAGGGCGAGGCCGATCATGACGAGAATGGCGGAAATGAGCACGGTGTGAACGCGTGTGATTCGTGCCGAGGATCGTTCGAGATAGCATGCGCTGAGTCCGGCAAAGACGAGGATCAAGAGCAACAACAGCATGGATTCTGCGCTATTCTCGGCATTCAGGCTGCCGAAAATTGAGGCGGCGCAAAATCCGGCGAACACGCTCCAGCACCAGAACGCCG
>JABSOH010000133.1 GCA_013216065.1 Alphaproteobacteria bacterium | reverse complement strand
TTGAATGCTGCCCCTGCAAAGCCGCCCGTAGCAATACACGCTGGAAACTCTGCGTTGGCAAAGGATCTCTTCCCAAATTTTTTGCCCCGATCTCGTGTTCGACGTAGCGTGTCAAATCCTTGCCCAACTCCGCACAATCCACCCGACAACCTTTCAGCACCGTAAGCGCATCATCATCCTGCAACAACGCAAGCAGCAAATGCTCAATGGTGATCATCTCATGCTCCAAACCCGCCGCCAGTTCCAACGCACGGTGCAGAGTCTTGTCCAATCCCGGCGTCATCATGATTTTTTCTCCATGGTGCATCGCAAAGGATGTTGCTCCTCGCGCGCTAAAGCCGTCACCTGAGCGACTTTGGTTTCCGCAATTTCGTAAGGATACACGCCGCACATCACTTGTCCTTGATGATGCACCTGCAACATCAGGGTAATCGCTTCTTCGGTCGATTTGTGGAAGATGTATGCCAGAACATGTACCACAAAATCCATCGGCGTGTAATCGTCGTTCAGCATCAAAACCCGATACTGACTGGGGCGCTTGATTTTCGGGCACACCAGAATCGCCACCTCAGGATTACCGCAATCCGGCGGGAACTCGAACTTATGCGCACTAATACTAGGGGCGTGAGGATCAAACATTGGGTTTTTAGCACACTTCGTTAAGTATACGATAAGTATACGATACAATAATCCCGTGTGTCACCAACTGTGTCACCAACCATCATTTCACGGGATACCACTGAAATTCCCGCAATCTCACCAACCATAGACCCGCAAACCGCCCCTGCAGTTGGTGTCATCGCACCATCAAGGTGTGATATGGTACTGAAACTTCGTATCCAATCCCCTTGCTACTCTATACGTACGACCGTGAAAAAAACCAGCACTGCTAATCCGAGAGGCTATCACGTTGATCTCAAAAATGCGCGAGGACGCTCATCCTCGTCGCAGCGCTGGCTACGGTGGCAGCTTAATGATCCTTTTGTGCGCAAAGCCCAAGCCGAGGGCTATCGATCACGCGCAGCCTACAAATTATTCGAGATAGAGGAAAAATTTCACTTGTTTCGCCCCGGCATGAATGTCCTCGATATTGGGTGCGCGCCGGGTGGATGGCTGCAAGTGATCCAACAATGTACGCGAAATCATCAGCATCGCGGGCGGATCATCGGGATTGACATCTTAGCAACCGAATCCGTGACGGGGGTGACGATTTTTCAAGGCGACGTGCGCAAAAAGATAGAGCAACGCCGTATCTGGGAGACCTGTGATGGCATGGTCGATGTCGTGCTGTCGGACATGGCAGCACCTATGATCGGACACGCAAAAACCGATCAGATGAACGTTACGATGCTGGCTGAAACCGCGTGGGACATTGCCGAGGTGGTTTTGGCTCAGGGGGGGCATTTTGCCTGCAAAGTTTTTGCCGGAGGAACCGAACAGAGCTTACTTCAACGATTGAAAGCGCACTTCAAACGTGTAAAACACTGTAAACCCGTTTCGAGTCGCAAAGGGTCGCGCGAGATGTATTTAGTTGCTACCGAGCGCAAGACTACGCCGACCTTAACTGTCTAGAAGAAATATCGCCCATGTCCAAGCCCGATACCCCCTCTGTTGCCGTGAGTTATGCGTTCAACGATGTCTTGATCGAACCAGGCTACAGCGAAAAGATCGGTAACGCCGTGGATTTGAGCACGCAATTAACTGCCTCCATCGGGCTGAACATCCCAATCTTATCCTCGGCGATGGATACCGTCACCGAAAGCCGTTTGGCAATTGCGATTGCGCAGCAGGGTGGGATCGGCGTGATCCACAAGAACTTTAGTCCCGAGCAACAAGTCATCGAAGTCAGCCGGGTTAAGCGTTTTGAATCCGGGATGGTAATTGATCCGATCACCATCAGCCCCAACAGTCGCCTGAAGGACGCTCTCGATGCCATGAGAGGCTACGGGATTAGCGGGATTCCGATCACCGAGCCTGGCACAAAAAAATTGCTCGGCATCGTGACAAACCGCGATGTGCGCTTTGCCCGGGACATGGACCAGCCCATCGTCGAATTGATGACCGCGAAAGATTTGGTCACCGTCAAGCGGGACTGCCCACAAGATGTAGCGATTGATTTATTGCACAAGCATCGGATCGAGAAGCTGTTAGTGGTGGATGACGAGGATCGCTGCATCGGCTTGATCACCGTCACCGATATCGAAAAATCTCGCACTTTCCCACAAGCCAGCAAAGATAACCAGGGTCGCTTACGGGTTGCAGCCGCGGTCAGCACGGGCGAAGACGAGCTTGCGCGCGCACACCGTCTCATGGACGCAGGGGTTGATGTGCTGGTACTGGACACCGCCCACGGACACTCATTGAAGGTCTTACAGCAGGTCGCCCGAGTACGGCAGGCGCACCCCGAAATTCAAATCATTGGCGGTAATGTCGCCACCTACGATGCCGCGAAGGCGTTGATCGATGCCGGGGTCGATGCCGTCAAGATTGGCATCGGGCCAGGTTCTATCTGTACGACGCGGATTGTCGCTGGAATTGGTGTGCCGCAGCTTTCGGCGATTTGGGAGGCTAGTGCTGCCTGTCAAGAACACCAAATCCCCTGTATTGCGGACGGCGGAATTCGCTATTCCGGCGATATCGTTAAAGCCCTGGCCGCCGGGGCAGACTGTGTCATGCTTGGCTCACTGCTGGCCGGAACTCAGGAAGCCCCCGGGGAAGTGATCATTTTGCAAGGCCGTAGCTACAAAAACTATCGTGGCATGGGTTCACAGGCCGCCATGGCGCGTGGCTCGGCGGATCGCTACTTCCAAGAGGACATCACCCAAGAACAGAAGCTCGTCCCCGAAGGGGTCGAAGGTCGTGTTCCCTTCAAGGGCATGCTGAAGGACATGATCCACCAACTCACTGGGGGGCTGCGCGCTGGAATGGGCTATATCGGTGCAGAGAATCTCGCTGAATTGCAAGAAAAGGCCGTGTTCCGCCAGATCAGTACTGCGGGTTTGCGCGAAAGCCACGTCCACGACTTGACCATGACGAGCGAGCCGCCAAACTACAAAACCTTGATGTAAGGAATTCTCATGTGCCGTGCGATTTTGGCTGAAACTCGATTTTTGGTAGCGTTTTGTGTCCCGCTCATGCTGGTGGCACTGTTCTTTGCGGGCTGTGCATCACAAGACCCTCGCCCTGACGTGCAGGCTGATCGCGTTGATGTCGTCACCTTGCCGAAATTTGGCCTAGATCCGCATTGGGGCGGACGCGAGATTCCACCAGGGATTCGCGCGCAACGCGCACAGTTGATACAGCAATTAGCCGAACGTGGTGCTGAGCCTGGCGATTTTGCCCTTGAAGTGACCCAAACTGGTTGGGAAGCCATGAGCAAATTGGACTTCGCTACCGCCATGCGACGCTTCAATCAGGCTTGGCTGGTACAGCCGCAAACCCCATTTGCGGTGATGGGTATGGCGATGGTGGTCTTTGATCGCGACGGTGATGTCGAAGGCGGGCTTTTGTTAATGCATTCGCTGGAACAACCATTGGTGGCAGAGAGTAGTTATTGGATCAACCGCGCCTCAATGGAAAAGCGTTCTGGCATGATCACCGAGGCGCTCAAGCATTTCCAAACTGCGATGCAACTGGCACCAAATAACCCGGTCACCATCAAGGAGTTGGTTGAGTTATATGGCAGCGTAAGTAATTTCCCTGCTGCTTGCGCTTTACTGACCAAGGCGCGTCAACACACCATACAGATCGACCAACAACTCAGCCATTATATCGAAACGAATTCCTCTTCATCCTGCGTTGCATCATGACCACACGCCCAATTCTGATCGTCGATTATGGCTCGCAAGTTACGCAGTTGATCGCGCGACGCTTACGCGAAGGCCACTTCTACGCCGAGGTGATCCCCTATCCGGCGGTAAATTCCACCTTGTTGCAGCAAACAAGGCCTGCCGGAATCGTATTGTCTGGCAGCCATGCCAGCGTTCATGACCCTGATGCCCCAACCCTTGATGCTGCGATTCTTAAAGCTGACGTGCCGATTTTGGGGATTTGCTACGGCCAACAATTGCTGTGCCACAGTTTCGGCGGCGCCGTCTGCAACGACGGTAAGCGCGAGTTTGGTCATACTAAAGTGAATCTACACGGCGTTTCACCTCTACTTTCCGGACACTGGCATAATGGTGAAACGGTGCGCGTCTGGATGAGCCACAGCGATAAGGTCGTCGCACTGCCCGAAGGCTTCACCGTACTCGGCAGTTCGACCCACGCGCCTTACGCCATCATCGGCCATACCCAAAAATCGATCTATGCCCTACAATTTCATCCCGAAGTCAGCCACACTGAATTCGGGAGTGAACTGTTATGGCACTTTGCCAAGCAAATCTGCGCCCTGAAACCCAATTGGCGCATGGCAGATTACAAAACCGAGATAATTGCCAAGATCCGCGATGCAGTTGGGGATAAAAAAGTTGTCTGCGGTCTTTCGGGTGGGGTCGACTCAGCGGTCACGGCGGTGCTGATCCACGCCGCTATTGGTAGTCAATTGCAGTGCATCATGGTTGATCACGGCCTGTTGCGTCACGCCGAAGCCGACAGCATCGCGACATTATTCCGCCAGAATTACAACATCCCGCTGAAGGTTTGCGATGAATCTGAACTATTCTTAGGCGCGCTTGCGGGTGTCTCTGATCCGGAGCGGAAACGCAAAATCATCGGCAAGCTTTTCATTGAAGTGTTCGAGCACGAAGCTAAAGCCCTCGATCAGGCTGATTTTTTGGCGCAAGGAACGCTGTATCCTGATATCATCGAATCCGTGGCTGGTGCAGGGCATGCCGTCACCATCAAATCGCACCACAATGTTGGCGGTCTACCCGAGAAAATGCACTTAAAGCTGCTCGAGCCGTTGCGGATGCTGTTCAAAGACGAAGTGCGCTCGCTCGGCAAAGAACTTGGCTTGCCCGAAGCGTTTCTGGGGCGACACCCATTTCCGGGCCCGGGTCTTGCGATTCGCATATTGGGCGCGGTAACTCGGGCGAAGGCCGATCTGTTACGCAAGGCCGATGCAATCTATCTTGAAGCCTTGCGCGAAGCTAGACTCTACGACGTCATCTGGCAAGCCTTTGCGGTGCTGCTACCAGTCAAAACCGTCGGGGTGATGGGGGA
>JABSOH010000132.1 GCA_013216065.1 Alphaproteobacteria bacterium | reverse complement strand
CTTCGGCCGTGTTCAAAGCATGGGTAACTGAGTCTTCTGCGGTGGCATCTCTGTGTGCAAAACCCGCTGCGTCGCCGAGTTCAGCAGCGAGTGCTTTGCCGCCACCTGTGTTGCAGTCGAAGATCACCGTCCTGCTGCCACGAGAGATTGGCACATGCGCTCAGGCCCCGCCCCCAATTCCGAAACACCGCTACTGATGACGGCAATGGTCTGATCAATCAGCATCTTGTTTCCCTTGCATTGCCACAGTTCTCCCGATTTTACCGCCCTTGTTGTGGGGTGTAGACAGTTTTTGTGCCGAAGACGAATATTCCCAGCACCAACAGCAGCAACCAAACCGCCAGTGCTGCAGCGTGATCGGCTTGATAGCGTCCTTGCACACTATACAGCAGCCAGGGCAGGGTGGTGAAGTTTTCGTGATGAAACAGGGCAATCACGCCGAAATCGCCGAGGGAAAACGCTGCGCTGAGGCTAGCGGCGAAGCGTATTTCCTTGCGATGGGCGCGCCAGTCGCCCCACCAGAGGCGTTTGAGACCAAACAGGCCGAGGCTGGGGTAGTGCCGCCGATATTGCCGAGCGTGCTGCAACAATGGTGGTGCAAGCAGGCGCAGGCTGAAGGGTAGGGTGAAGAGAATGTTAGCCAGCAGCACGATCATTGGCGCGGTAAAATCGGAGTAGTCGAGGTGTCGTATCAGCAGGAAAATTCCGGTACCGAAGACGATGGTGGGGATGAATAAGAACAAATTGCCGGTCATTGAGATCAGTAATGTTGCGCGGCTATTGTGCTGCAAGGCCGTGATCAGGGTGAGCGTTAGGGCGATATTGCCAAGCGCAGAGCAGGCCGCGAGTCCGAGGCTATAGCCGAGGCTTTGATAAAAGATCCCTTGCCTGAGCCAGTCGAGGAATGCTGGGCTTAATCCTTGCCAGAGAATGGCTCCGATCGGTGGCAGCAGCAATAGCAGAATCAGGATGAATACGCCGAGTGCTAATGCTGTTATCATAGGGCGCGCGGGGTGGGTGAATTGGCGTGGGATAGCACTGCTGCCGATCCACGATACTGACTGGTGTACGAAGAGTAAAAACACACCGCACAGCAGCAGTTGCAGTAGGGAGAGAACCCCGGCGCGCGCGAAGTCGAGTTCGAAGCGCACGGCTTCGTAAATCGCGACCTCAAACGTTGTTGCCGCCGGGCCGCCACCGAGCATCAGCACCAGCGCGAACGAGGTAAAGCAGAGTAGAAATACTAGACTGAAGGCGCCTAGCAGCATGGGTTTGATGGCGGGATAAGCGAGGATTCGCCACCATTGCCACGGTGAAAAATTCAGCAACAGTGCTTGACGGCGCAATCCATCTGGAAGGTTCAATAGGCCGGGTATGATGATGCGAAAGCACAGGGGAAGGTTGAGGAAGACGTGTCCAAGCAATATCCCGCTTAAACCGAACATAGGTATGTCAAAGGCTTCGCGCAGTGGGGTCAATATGCCGCCGCGTCCCCAGACTATCAACACGCCATGGGCTGCAACGGTGGTGGGCAGCACGATCATTAGACTGCTGCCATGCAACAATAATGGCAGCACCTGATGTGTAAAACCGCGCCAGTGTGCGAGGCGGCAGACGCTCAGACTGAATATGAGCGCGCCGCAGACCGAAATCCCAGCCGAGAGTACGGCTTGGGTCATGGTAAATCTCGCCACGTGCAGTATTTCAGGGCTTGCGAAGTAAGCGATTCCGTCTTCTGCCGCTGCAAATAGAGCTGCGATACAACTCAACCCCAGAAGCAGTATCCCGAGGCTGAGACCATGCCCTAAGGTGAGGCGCATTATTGCACTGCCGCTTGCCAGCGTTGTAGACGGGGCTTGCGCAGAGCTTCGATGCTATCGGGATCGGCGATGAAGATGTTTTCTGGCGCAATCAATTTTGCGAAAGCATCGGGTAACTCGATGTCGTCGCGGATCGGGAACATCCAATTAGTGGTCGGGATGATCGACTGAACTTCGCGCGATTGCATGTGCTGTAAAAACCGCTGTGCCAAGGTGAACTGTTCGGTATTAGCGATGATACCCGCAAGTTCAATCTGCGCGATATGGCCTTCGGCGAACAGCGCAGCGTGATGTTTATCGACGCTCTCAGCGATCATGTGATACGCGGGCGAGGTCGTGTACGACAGCACCATATCGGCCTGACCTTGGAGATACATGCTGTATGCCTCCCACCAGCCCTTAGTGAAGGTCAGGATGTTTGGACGCAGGTTGCGCCAGACTTCATCAGCATTGTTTGGATACAAAGTTTCCAGCCACAACAGCAAGGCATAGCCCGGGGTCGATGTGCGCGGGTCTTGCACCACGATTTTGACTTCTTCGGGCAGGTTTTGTAACTCGGCAAAGGACGTCGGTGGGTTTGGCATGGCCTCGCGATTGTAAATGAAGGCCATAACACCCCAGTCGAATGGTGCGAAGTAGGGGTCATGCCATGATATTGGCAGGGATAGAGCCTCGAGCGGGATCAGGTTGTGCTTGGCAAACAGCCCACTATCGCGTGCTCTAGCGGCTAAGTTGGTGTCCAGCCCCATCAACACGTCGGCCTTGGTGTTCTTGCCTTCGAGCAGCACTTTTGAAAACATCGCCACTGAGTCGGCGGTGGCGACATACTTCACGACACAATCGCACTGCGCCTCGAAACTTTCGGCAACCTTTGGCCCGGGCCCCCACTCGCTGGCAAAGCTGTCATAGGTGTACACCGTCAGTATCGGCTTTTCGGCCTGCGCAATCCCAACGATCCCCAAGAATAGAGCGGCAAAAACAAAAAACTTCTGGATTCTATCAATGGCATGCATCAGCATCTCCCTTCGTCGGCATTATCCGTACAGGTTCTACGGGTATCATCTCAGCCGTGCGGTTCGATCTCATGAAACTTGCACAGCACCCCAAACTCACCACTTGGTTGTTGACAGATAGCGGGATTTTCGTTGTCATGTCAACATGAAGAGTCGCAAAAAAAATCTCGAAGGATATCAGAGTTGCATAATCCTCGACACTTCGCATCCGGTTTTGCTGGTCGGTGGCGGTTGGGTTGATGCCCGTGTGTTGGTCGAGCGTGCTGCGATTTCCGTGATCGTGGCCTTGGATGGTGGCGCGGATCAGTTGGCACGGCTGGGCTACGGTCCGGAGTTGATCATCGGTGATCTTGATTCTTTGGAAGATGCTCGGCAATGGGCGGCGAGACCGGTGGCTGTTCATCACTTCAGCGATCAAGACAGCACCGACTTTGACAAGGCTCTGCGCAGCATCAGCGCACCGTCCGTGGTGGCCTTGGGAGTCTTAGGGGATCGTCTTGATCACGCCGTGGCAACCTTGCACAGCCTGAGTAAACACCCGATGGGAGTGGTAACCACTCTGATCGGGCGCGCAGATGTCGTACGTTATATTACGGCAGCAGATGTTGTGCTAAACTTGCCGATTGGGAGTCGGGTTTCGGTGTGGACGATGCAACCCGTCTTGTTTACGGCGTCAAGTGGATTGCAGCATCCGCTTGATGGGTTGATGCTCAGCCCGACGGGAATCCTTGGAACCTCGAATATCAGCACTGCGCCGCGCGTGAGCCTGCACAAGCCCGCTGATCAGCTTGGGTATTACCTAATGACTGCAGTTGAACACGCTGCCGCTCTATACGCGGCAGAAGGCAGCAGTTGATCTCTTTTGTTGGGGCGCAAAATCCTCTATGACCGTATTCTGTGAAATTCTCATCTAGTAATCAGGAATTCGGTTATGCTGCACAAGCTACTTTGTTTCGGGGCGATTTTTGTGGCCTCAATGGCACTGTTGATGTTGCCTGAGGTGATCGTGCATCAGGTCATGGGTCTGAACGGGGTAATTTTCTCGCCGCGTTATTGGGTTTTGCTGACCTTGATCGTGGTGGTGGTGCTGTTCGATCGGCATTTACGTTGGACACGCGTGATTTTGGGCATTATCGCAGTGATTTTTGTGATGCAATTCGCCCATATAGCGTTCTTTGGACGCGCGTTTGATCCATTCTCATTTGATTTGCTGACCCAAGAATCCCCCGAGGTTTTAGAAGTCCTCATCGGTGCATTACCGAAGCTGTGGTGGGTGGTTCCACTGGGGTTGCTACCGCCGATTGCGGTGTATTCTCTGCTGAAACGCTTTCGCCCGTTTCGCGGAATACCCTCGTTGGGCGTGCTACCGATCTTGATTTTCGCGTTCGGGGTTTACCGTCCCGTCAATTTCGAGAACGTGACCCGCGCCTTTCCGAATGCTTATCAACCTGTGATCGAGAACTTTCTCACTGCATTTGGCGGCTATGTATTTTTGTTAGCCCTCGCCAAACGGCCAGATTTGCCTGATTTTGCTCCATATCAAATCGCTAAAACTCCACAGCAACCCGCGGAGGACACCACAGTGGTGTTGGTGTACGGCGAGAGTCTCGGGGTGCGGAATTTTTCAGCGTTAGGCTATGAACGCGAAACTACGCCTAAGCTTGAGGCGTTGCTGCAACAGCCGGGTAGCGCTTTACGGGTTGGGATTGCCTCGGGTATTTCCACCCGGATTTCTACGCCACTATTCATGAACTTGGTGCGCGACCCCAGAGACCGCGAGAACAGCCTAGGCGGCTATACCAACATTTTTAAACTGGCCAAGCAGCAAGGCTTCGAAACCTATTACTTTTCGGCACAATTGGCGAACCTACTGGCGGCGGTTGACACCGGGTATATCGATCACATGATTACCAAGGATACACGCCCGGAATTGTTTGCAACGCGTTGGGATGAAGGGTTGATCGACTTGGTAGAGCAGGAAATTGACCTTACGACGCCGAAGAAACGTTTGATCATCCTACACACCCGTAGCGCACACGCCCCCTACTCCAAGAATACGCAGTTCCGTCCTGAGTTGGCGATTTATCCCGATGATCTCAGTTTGTCGTATGCTGATTTGACACGCAATCATTATGACAACTCAGTGCGTTATAACGATTTTGTCCTCGAACAACTCTACCGTACTGTTGAAGGCGCGACATCGGGGCCATTGTACTTTTGGTTGACCTCGGATCACGGTGAGATGATCGATTACAATGGGCAGTATGGCCATACTCTCCTTGAAGTCCCATCGGTAGAGGTGCCGATTGGCCTGTTGAGTCGCGACGCTGATCCTACGATTTTCGCGAATTTTGTTGCTACGTCACACCTAACCCACTGGGATCTAGGACGCT
>JABSOH010000131.1 GCA_013216065.1 Alphaproteobacteria bacterium | reverse complement strand
CGTGGTGGGGTGCCAATCACAGGGCCAAATGCTGAGAGTCCACGCAGGTTACGACACGTCCAAAAGCACGCTGTGCTTGAAGTAGGCAACGAACGATATTGATCTCAGCAAAACTCAGAGCATCTGAACCTAATTAAGAGAGGGATACTCTCAAAAAAGCATTAGTTAGGTCAATCCTCGCGTGTTTCTAATGCTGATGTGGGAGTGTGTCAACGGTAAACATCGTGCAATATTGCAGTTTTTCCGCGTTTGGTGTAGACACCAAGCTCAGTAGAGGGTTAATCTTTGCTGGTGGGTTTCAAAAAGATTTAAGGATATTGCATCATCATGACGGTTTTTCAGCCTCGGTGCAGCATTGAGCAGATCGAGGAAAGTCAGGAGTTGGCTCCAAAATTCGATGATCAAGGTCTTATTGCGGCGATCACCACAGATTACGCTTCGGGTGAGGTCTTGATGCTTGGCTATATGAATGCCGAGGCCTTGCGTCTGACCGTTGCCTCAGGTGAAGCGCATTATTACAGTCGATCGCGGCAATGCGTGTGGCACAAGGGAGCCAGTAGCGGCCTAATTCAGCATGTCGAAGAATTACGGATTGACGATGACCAAGATGCAATTTGGCTCAGAGTTCGTGTCGCGGGCAATGGCGCGAGTTGTCATGTTGGGTATCGCTCGTGTTTTTATAGGACGATTCCGATCGGCAATCATCCCCGCGCAGCCGACTTAGAGTTTGTTGAGCAGAAGAAAGTTTTTGATCCCAAAATCGTCTACGGTGCTGCACCAAATCCTACCCTGCTTTAGGTATTGTAGTTACGAGATGAGAAATAAGAGATTCTTGTAAATAAGGAGGATCTCACATGACCTAGGTAACATTACATCGCAGACACGACAGATCAGAGAAAGTATGGGGATTGCTGGAACCGGGCTGTGCGGGCAGTTGCGGCGGAGGCCGTACATCCATCGTCAAGAATGAAAAGCCACAACCCTATCGGTGTAAAGGTTGCCGCAAATTCTTCAGTGTCAGAACAGGGACGATATTTGAAAACTCGAAACTTGAGTTCAGAAAATGCCTTTATGCCATACTTGACACAGGTTCGAAAAAAGGCATCAGCAGTTGCCAGTTGGCGAGGAAATTGGGTGTTACTCAGAAGACTGCATGGTTCATGGCGCAAAGAATACGTGAATCCTACGGGATGCAGGCCAGAACCTACAACGGCACGATTGAGGTTGATGAAACCCGCATTGGCGGAAAAGATGAAGAATAAATACCGTAACAAGAAAGGGTCGTGGCGCGGTGGTCGGATTGCGTACGAGAGAGGGGCAGGAAGTTTCTGCAACGCCTGTTGATTCTGTCAGTTCTTATACACTGCAAAGTTTCATTCACGTCCATGTAAAGCAGGGATCAACGATCTACACCGACGACAGCCGTGCATACCGCGGACTAGACATCAACAGCCGACACGAAAGCGTTAATCATTCCGCAGGAGAATATGCCAGAGCCAATGAGCACACCAACGGGATTGGGTCGTTCTGGGCACGGCTTAGACGGGGATATCACGGAACATATCATCATTTCAGCAAAAAACATATGCATCGTTATATAAACGAGTTTTCTACAAGATATAATCGCGAGGATTGGGGTTCAATTATTGAGATTGAGCACACAATTCGGGAATCGTTTTTGCAAACACTGGGTTACAGGAAGCTGATTAAATGAACAGAAAAATAGAAGGCACTGAGGCAACATTTGATACGGTAGCCAGTAGTGTTTTTTCCAGTATCAGAGTGCTTAAATCTCCGACCGCTCCAATCCCGCCTGATTTGACATTGAACACAAGATTGCAAGGGGCCAACCACCTGCGCGACTGGCTGACAGACATCAAGGCAATCTCCTGCATCCCGCTACGAAAAAATCGCAAGGTCGGATATGACGCGGAACTCTATAAGTTGCGCAACATCATCGAACGTGTGCTCAACCGCCTCAAAGACTGGCACACCCGCGCATTGCGAACCTTGCGCTGCATCTCGACTTTCAAAGACGCTGTACATTACATATCGCCGTTATCATTATTTGGTGCTTATGAGTCTATGTCCTAGAGTATTTTTTACAATTCATGACCAAGACGATTTCGATTTAGCGGTGGTATTTGAAAACATCGGTAATTTTTGACTTCAGAAATAAAATCCACAAAATTATTGACAACATTTTTTCTTATATAAATCATTTTCCATGTGATTGGAAAATGTTCATAAAATTTATGAATCACATAACTGGAATAATCACAAAGGGAAATGATTGATGATCAATTCAAAACCCAATACCACAACTGGAGCTATCCTGACGACGTTGCTCGCTGGAAAATTCAGTTACCAAAACCAAATTAACCAAAGCCGAGCTTTCGATTCCCGAAGCATCAACTTGGGATTTCGTCACCAAAGCAACTCGTACCATAATCGATAATGCCAGTAAAATGTACAGGATATAGCTGATCCTAAATAGATTAATTCAATTCAAAGAACTTTTCTAGATTTCGTTGGGTTCGTTTTCCAATGGCTTTTTCTTGCGCCGATTTATGTTCAATAGGGTTAAAATTCGGAGAATAATGAGGCAAATACAGCACTCAATTTTTTTATCGCATCTTGTATTTTTTGGAAATGTCCATAATAATGCCAGAATTTTTAAATCGTTATAATCTGAACATCACTAAATCTTATCCTTATTCATTTAAAGTCCCCTCATTCATTGTAATAAAAAAAATCTACTACAAAATACCCCCAATTTTCGGGAGGATTACCTTAGCACTCTTCAGCGCAGAGGTTGAGGAAATTCTGCATCATCACAAGACCATGCTCGCTCAAGATCGCTTCGGGGTGAAATTGCACGCCTTCCACAGGTCGGGTCCGATGTCTCAGCCCCATCAAAGTGCCGTCTTCTGCTGTGGCAGTTACACTCAAGCAATCAGGCACGGTATCGGACGCAACAGCAAGCGAATGGTAGCGACAGGCGCGAAAATCCTGCGGCAGACCTGAGAACACTCCCAAACCATCGTGCCGAATACGCGAAGTCTTGCCGTGCATCACGCCACAAGCGGCGTGCTCAACCCTAGACCCAAAGCATTCTGCGACGACTTGCATCCCAAGACAGACTCCGAAAATCGGGATCGCTACGGCCTGTTGCACCACTGCCGGGCTCATCCCTGCTTGCCGAGGAGTTCCGGCCCCCGGTGAAAGCACGATACCGTCGGGCTGCATGGCGATAATGGCTTCTGGTGTGTGGCTGTCGTTGCGCACCACCCGCACTTCAGCACCCAAAGAACTAAGATATTGTACGATATTATAGCTGAACGAGTCATAATTGTCGATCAGGACAATCATTCTTCTGCCCTCCGTAGACGCACTGAAACCGCACCACGCAGGGCGTTGCACAGCAGGATTTCATCGGCTTCAATCAAGTCTTGCACGACTAAATCACTCTCCTCCGCATCCCATTCTTTAATCAAATGCGCGCGCATCACTCCGGGCAGCAATCCTGCCGTGATGGGCGGTGTGTAATACCGTGCACCGCGACGGATAAACAGATTATGTCGACAGGCCTCGCTCAAGACTCCGCGCTCGTTCACAAACAAGCGCTCGTACAACCCGGCCTGTTGCGCCAGAGCATATTCCTGATCGTACAACGCACGCTCGGTAGATTTCACACTAAGCCACAACCAGCGCGAATCGATCGGGAACGTAGCGATATCTGCCCAACGTGGGGTATCAGGAATGCTCGGTAGTGGGCGTAGGATTGTCGCAATTCCCCCCTGTGGCGAGAGCGTCACCCGCAAGGCCATTACCGCAACAGACATACCTTGCTGAACGTTTGCGACGGCGTGATCCAGTGCCGCAACATTGAGTGGGAAATTCAGCAGCCGCGCGCTTGCCATCATTCGGGCGCGGTGATCACCCCACCGCATCGCACCGCCGCCGTGCTCTAACTTCAGGGTCTCAATCAGATGAAAGTCCACGCCGAGGCTGAACAGAAAACGCGCCTTCAGTAAAGCTTCGCGATATTCCGCCAAAGATTCAGAATCTGCCACAATACCACCACCGATCCCCATGGTCACACTATCCTCGGTGAAGGTCAGGGTGCGAATCGCGACATTGAAACACATATCGTTGTTCGGCAGTACATAGCCTACCGCACCAGTGTACAGCCCGCGTGGGGTCGTCTCGAGATTTGCAATAATCTCCATGGTGCGCTTTTTCGGCGCCCCGGTGATCGAGCCAGAAGGAAAAATTTGCTGCACGATTTCGCCAACCGAAATATCCGTAGCGACCCGCGCCTTGATCGTCGAGGTCATCTGATACAGGGTCGGGTAGGTTTCGATGTCGAACAGGCTTTCTACTTCTACTGAACCTGGTGCAGCAATCCGCCCAAGATCGTTGCGCAACAAATCAACGATCATCACATTTTCTGCTTGAGACTTGGGATCGCGCAGAATCGCGCTTAAATGCACAACTTTCCGCTGCATCTCTTGACTGCGTTCCAGTGTGCCTTTCATCGGCTTAGTGACAATCTCAGCACCAGTTTTGCGGAAAAACAATTCTGGCGAACACGATAAAGCAAAAAAACCCGGTAAGGACACTACCGCGCCATACGCTACAGGCTGAACTTCGCGCAAATCCCAATATAAACCAAGACGGTTGCCATTAAAGTCTGCTTCAAGCCGGAACGTGAAATTGACCTGATAGGTATCACCGTCGGCGATATGCCGCGCAATCTTGGCGAGGCATTCGATGTAATCGTGTGCGGAGATGGAAAAGCGGTGATGCCGGAGATGGTAGCCCGCAGTTTCTGTCGCGCAGAGTACTTCGAGCAATGCAACAACCTGCGCAGCATTTAGGGTTTGCGCGTGACGAAAGACTCCAAACCCCGCAAGCACGCCGTCGTGACCATCCCGGCAAGCCAAGGGTGCATCGAGGCAGGCCGAAAAGTCGTAAGCAAACCCGCCTGCAAGATAGCGATCATTATTTTGCGCCGCTTGCACTTGCGCCCACCACGCTGAGACATGATCACCCGGACGCAACAATAAGGCCTCGTCAAGACCCCAAAACAAGCATGAGCTACCGCCAAGACTATCATCGCATAGCACGTAGCCTTGGACAGATTCGGCAGTAAAATCCGCAAGCCAATCAACAGTCATTTTCTACGGCGCGATTTCTTACTGCCAGACTTCAACGCTGAAGGTTTCGATGTACTCGATGGTTTTGAAGCGGATTCTGGTTCATCAAACACGCGCACCATCCCAATACTCACC
>JABSOH010000130.1 GCA_013216065.1 Alphaproteobacteria bacterium | reverse complement strand
CTTATCGATCGACAAAACCATGTAGTCGGGTCGATTGTTGGCAAAGAGAGTTGCCTTCAAATTCGGGCAAACGTCCCAATAGGCATTCAGGGCGTTAATGTCGGCTGTCGGGATTCCGCCTTTCAGATGACCTTCTATGTCTTGTTTGTCTTCGGGATTCCGGCTGTTGATATAGCGCGGCAGGTTCAGGTTGAAATCGTTTTCCTCAATCTTCTTGTAAGGCACCATGCGGGAATAGCCAGAAACGGCGAGTTGTTTGGTAAAAGCATCAACGATCTTGTGGATGTCCTGGCTGCGTAGGCGATTCTTCGCGCCATCTTTCATGAAGCCATGGCTGGCGTCGATCATGAAGATGCCCTTGCGGACGACGGCGTCTTTCTTGTCGATGATCACGATACAGGCAGGGATGCCCGTGCCGTAAAACAGGTTGGCGGGCAAGCCGATGATCCCCTTGATATAGCCCTTGCGGATCAGGTTGCGGCGGATATTGGCCTCGGCCTTCCCACGGAACAAAACCCCGTGCGGCAGAATGCAGGCCCCACAGCCTGTGCTTTTCAGCGAGCGGATGATGTGAAGCAGATAGGCATAGTCGCCCTGCTTACCTGGGGGCACACCAAAGGATTTGAAACGGTCATAGGAATCGTTTAGCGGATCGAACCCTGTACTCCATCTTTTGTCGCTGAACGGTGGATTGGCGACCACATAATCGAACTGCTTGATCGATTCCCCCATCACGATACTTCGGATCAGCAAGTGTGTTGCCCTGCTCAATCGACGCTGTTGGGTTGTTATGCAGGATCATGTTCATGCGGGCGAGTCCGCTTGTGGCAGCATCTTTCTCCTGCCCGTAGAGCGTTACCGCCGTGTCCGCCTCATCACCCACCTTCAACAGAAGGGAGCCAGAGCCACAGGTCGGGTCATAAACGGTCGTATCGGCAGAGGTTTGGGCGGATTTGATGCCAATCACCTGAGCCATGATCCGGCTGACTTCGGCAGGGGTATAAAATTGCCCCTTGCTCTTGCCGCTTTCGGTGGCGAAATGGCGCATTAGATATTCATAGGCGTCGCCTAGGATATCGTCGCCGTCGGCTCGGTTGTTTGAAAAGTCGAGCACCGGACGTTGAAAAATGCCGATCAGATTGGTTAGACGATCAACCTTCTCCTTGCCGTTGCCCAGCTTCACGGAATCGTTGAAGTCGGGAAAGTCAGACTGCGACAGTTGCTGGTTGGCATCGGCCAGAGGTGCGACGATCTTCTTGTTGATCTGATCGCCGATATCTGATGTGCCTTTCAAGGCCACCATATCCGCAAAACTCGCACCCTCGGGGACGGTTATTGGGGCGTAGGAGACACCAGCGTACTTGTCGCTGGTGTATTTGATGAATAGGAGGGAGAGCACATAGTCCTTGTACTGACTGGCATCCATGCCACCGCGAAGTTCATCGCAACTCGACCACAAAGAACTATAGAGTTCTGACTTCTTGATTGCCATGCGATTCTCACCCTTGTTTTTTGGTCTTTGCGATCAGTTATCAGTTTACTATCAGTATTTAAACTTTTGATTCCTCCAAAGTTTTGAATTTCAATTTTTCTTATTTTTACCACTATTGCACCCGAAACCCCACCAAGTTCCTGAAGCAGCAAAAGGCCACCATCGGAACTGAACTTTGATCCCTGAAACTCAAGCCGTATTCGTCGGTCAAAATCAAGCCGAAAATTGGATACTGCTATTTACCTATCAAATTTTGTTGAAAGATGATTCACTAGACGTAGTTTTTGTGTTTTCCTGAACTCTTTGTGTGTGGAAAGGTTTTTTGCTCTGGTCTCTGCGTCAGGTTTATTTGACCTTGAAGATCGTCTTCAGCGTTTGAGCGATATCGGCGATCAACGGGGCGCAGGTTGTCGATTTTGAGCTTTTCCGTGTCGATCCGGAAGCATCACCGGGATATAGTGATGGTTTGAAAGATGGTCGCTTTTCCCCGTGCTGATGTTCAGGATATTAGTCATTCAAAATCAAAATAATCCGAGCGATGATTGCACGGAGTTTCTGATCAGTGACCGTCTCTCCTTCGTGCGTTTTCCGGGCCTTGGTCCTGGCGGCCAGGACGATCCAGTTGTTTCGGGAGCGCTCGACGGAAAGCGGTGTTCTCCCTTTAGGATTTTTGATCTTCATCTGACCCAGGCAGAATATTCTGCCCGCGGTGGTCAGATTGTCGATGCAAGTCTGATTGCTGTTCCGCGGCAATGGTTGTGTGAGGGTGAGAAGCAGGCAAGGGCGCAACGCCCGAGGTCTGGCCTGAAGCCCTGAAGGAGGCCGCGCAGAAGGATGTTGATGCACGTTGGACGGGGCACAGTTGCGTCAGAGCATAAGGCGCGGTCGCCAGAACATTTCCATCCCGACCTTTGGCTACAGGAGCCATATGATCGGCGTTTTGACTTTATCCGCTCCTGTGCGGTCACGGATGCGGCACGACATGATGGAAGTCTGTTGCCTGAGTTCATTACGCGGCACAACACCGGTTCTGAAGCCTAGGGCGATACCTCCTACTGCTCGCAGAAGCCCAAAGGCAAACCGATGCCACCCCATATCTCACGCGGCAATGCCAGCAGGTCACGTGTCCGTTCACACTATATGTTTTCGGAGAACGGAAACATCGGATGGGTCTTTCTATCAGGACGATCAGCATCAGGCGTGTCGAGGCCAGATCGCTAACATTGTTTATAACATCAAGCGTTTTATCTTCCTCGAGCGAATAGCGATCACGAGCCATCTGCGAGACGTAAAATATCTCTTAAACTTGGCAAAAACATCAAAAAAGCGAAAAAAATCCACAAAAAAACACATTTCAAAACTTGATCGTCAGAAAACACGCAAAATTACTATCTGTCAGCCAAAGTCAGTAATTTCATATGACCAGCTTCATCTGTACAACAATAAAGAATGATATGCTATTTTGTGTTTCAACAGAGAAATAATCATTGTCTGCACAAGGAAAAATCAAAATGCAGCAAGGGACAATGGTCTTGATAGCCGCGATGATCCTGACGTTCGTTTTAGGAACCATTCATGCCTTTTCTGTTAGTCTCTCAACCTTGGAAATCGTGTTTAATACGAGTCGTACTTATGCCAGTCTAACCTATTCTCTGGCGTTATTATCACTAACGGTTGGGGTACTTTATGGACATCGCTTACATCATCGACTGAGGCTTGTTTTGCTGGTTATACTGATAGAGTGTATAGCTATCCTGGGTTGTCTCATTGCTATGATCCCCACCAACCTCTTTTGGGTTTGGCTGGGATACAGTGTTGTTTTTGGTTTTGCGAATGGCTTGGGATACGGCCTCTCTTTACAAATGGCTGCACAGGCTAATCCTGACAGGACGGGTATTGCCATAGGATTGATTACGGCCTTTTATGCTTTGGGAGCGATTTGTGCCCCGATACCCTTTTCCATCGCATTAGATCGAATGGGGTGGTCTGGTATGATGGCTGTGCAAATTTTCGCTCTCTTGCTGGGCTTGCCATTTATGATCTTTTTGTTGCGCGCTTCGGGTTTTGCTTTTGCCAACTCTCACAGTGTGTCTGGTGATCAAACCAGTGTTTACTGCAATCGATCTGTAGTCTGGCTTTGGTTTTCGTACTGCACCGCTGTGACTTCCGGTTTGATGGTTATTGGCCATGCCGCAGCCATTGCTGGTACAGAAAGGGCTCATTTGTATTATGCAAATGCTCCCACCGTCGTTGCAGCATTCAATATGTTGGGCAGCATTTTCTGTGGTTGGTTAACAGATAAAGTTGGTGCGCGGTTGTTGCTACTCAGTCTTCCTCTCATCAGTGCAATAGTTCTCATACAAATGGTTTACGGTTTGTTAAGCCAAGATACATTGGTAGGACTGGCGATCATGGGATTTTGTTACGGTGGAATCATCACAGTATATCCGATCTTTATTGCAAAGACATTCGGGGCGGATTTGGGAGCTCAAGTATATGGTTACGTCTTTACAGCGTGGGGTATAGCCGGATTACTAGGTCCGATGATCGCAGGAATTATCTATGATGTGACTACGAACTATAATGGCGCAATGATCATTGCTGGTCTTATCGCCTTGACCTCAACGATTATGATCTATTTTTTTCGTATTCACAGACAAGAACCATGCTCACTGGTCTGATGACAGGGGTCATGCAGGGTTTTGGCGAGATCAAGTTCTCGGCCTTGGCGGTCATCCCCCTGAGATAGCCGCCTGGATATCAATTGAGGTGATACAACAAGCTGAAGCTAGCACCGTACCCATGATGTGACAGGCTTTCTGCCAAGCATGGCAAGAAATACCAAGACAGGGCAGGTTTGCTTCAGTGCCTCTGGCCAGACTGGAGATATTGACCGGTTCGTCCCGCGCCATCTGGTATATTTGCTCATCGTGATGAACTTTCAGCAAATTATTTATCACTTGACTCAAGCTCAGCGGTATTGCCCTGATGATTGTTTCCTTAATCTCGTCGATCGGGGGCAAACAAATATCGGCGCGGGGGACACTGCTTTTCTACAAAAACTTTCTCTTGTGTTGTAGTTTTGTATTGGTAGTTGCTGTGCCCTTGCCCGCAAACAGCGCAAATGGTCGGAGGGCGAACTGGCCAAGCATGCCGGTATATCCCGTTACACGATTCAGAAGATTGAAAAGGGCAATATGACTTGCGCTATCGGACTTGTCTTCGAAGCGGCAAGCCTCGTTGGTATCAATCTGTTTGGAGCGGAAACGTTACCCTTGCACCATCAAATGCGCATTGCGGACGACAAGATTGCTCTGCTACCAAAGAGTACCCATAAACAAAAGAATGAAGTTTCGAGTTCAGACCGCCTTTGGTTCGACTGATAGCCCGGGGAACGTCCCTTTTTAAGGAGCAACGCCGCTGTGCGATGAGCATTAAGGTGCGTTGCGTCTATCCGCAGTTGTTCTGGAATATTTTCAGATTCAACAGGGGCGGTGAAGGTTTTGTCAAACACACCCCTATCGTGCAAAGCGATTATAAAGCGTCTTACGTGGGCCGTATTCTTTGGGCGCGTCGCGCCATTAAAGATCGCGTTTCAGAACATCCCGTTAATAATCATCCACGCGAGGCACACCGCGTGACAGCGGAAAGTAAGATTGGATTCTGTTTAATTGTGAGTTTGTTAACCAATATAAATCGCTCATTCTCCTTACTTCACAAGTGAATCATAAATCACCAACTGGACACCCCCGAGAACCTAAAATTGATGAGACTTTGAATAGAAAATGCTTTTTGTGTGTGAGATTGTCTCAGGAACTTTTCCCGGGCGGGAATGCCGACACGCCTCATATTGCAGGCAAGGTTTGCCCGCCCGATGTGTGTTTTTCCCCGCTCCGG
>JABSOH010000129.1 GCA_013216065.1 Alphaproteobacteria bacterium | reverse complement strand
AGTCAACACAGAACGATCATACCTTCAGAGGATCACCCGCCGCAGATAAACGCGCCAAATGCAGCAAAAAAGCTCAAATTCTTCATTAAGCCCCCCCCAAAAGCGTCTCAAGCTCAAAAATACCTCTCAGGATAATGAATCACAAATCAAACAAAAATCATGGCAAATAGAGGTGTCCAACTGTCTGACCATTAATGTTGTCGAAGCAAGTCCATTGGCTGGATGATTGGTGGTGGCACGTTATCCAGATAGAGGCCAAATTCGCGCTCAAGCAGTTGTGCGGCCTGAACTCGTGCGAAGGCGTCGTAGCAGATGATGTCTGCAAGTAGTGAATTCTCTTGCTGCTTTTTGATTTCCTCAGGCTGCAAAATGGTCTGTATCTCGTGATTTTGTGCATTTTCCGGGAGAAGTGCATTTTTCTTTCCAAGGAATCCTACCAGTGTGTCCACGGGCTCTTGCAGGCCTAACTGCACGGGTTCTTGTTGATCATGGGCTTGTTTTTTAAGCTTTTTCCAACTTTCATACACCACCTTGATATAGCGACGATTGTACTGGGGATTGGCGGAGTGATAAAACTTCACTGCCTGATTCCATGAAGTTTTCATCTTGTACAATTCGGAGAGGAAAATCCCAGCATAGGCGACGTTGTTTATAGGGTTAAAGGTCTCGTCGAGGTTTTTGAAGATTTTGCCATGATAATGTAAATTGATTTGCATGCAGCCGACATCGATATTGGTAACCTTTTGTTGTTGGAGTTTTTGCACATGATCAACAGCAGCTTCCTTTGACGGGAAATACCAACTTTGTTTTTGCGCACTCACCGCCCAAGGCCAAGGCTTGAGGTGTTTTTCACTTTTGTACCAGCGTCCGGATTCAGTAAGCGCAATTGCTTGTAAGAGAAAGGTTGGGATTTGCAGCAATTTTTCGGCCTCGAAAGCTGCAGCAGCGCAAAGGTCGTACACTGAAACTGTTTGCGCACGCGCGGTTGCTGCTGTGAACAGCACAGCAGCGCAGACGAATCCAAGGGTGAGTCGCGGGAAGAGACAGGAAATTATCATGACAGCTAATGACTTTATGCACCGACAGGATATCATGAAATTCATCGAACCTGTAATCAATTTGACCGAGTACACAGCAATGCTTAAAGCCGAACTTGATGTGTAAGGCAGTAGAACCCGTTTTTTGGTTAGCGGTATGCCGGGTTCGAGACGCAGACGATACCGTCCGCTTTGGGTTGTGATGATCTCGTTCCTGCTTGCTTTTTGGCCAGAATACCAGCTTTTTTGTTTTCGTGTGGGGCAGGCTGTTCCGTTGCATCAATGAAAAGAGCCTTCTTCTGCCGTTTTTATGCCCACTGGCCCGCCGGATCAAAGCTTCGATCCGCTGAAAACTCCAGCAGATTGTGGCCTTGTCCACCCAATGTATAAAGAGCCAGAAAATCTTGCGTGATTGTGGTATAGGATCAACGTCATGCAAAACGGTGCGCGTAGCATTCTGGAAACCAGATGACGACGCAGTTCGTGGACTCCAACGCTCAACAATGTTGCCGCCAGCGATTGTCTGGCGGCAACGCGGTATTTTTGACCATGGAAAGCGTATCCAAATGTTTTCGCTAATCGGAATCACGGTTTAAATGACACATCGTGCTTCACTGAAGACATCCAAATTCGGTGCGTCGCGAGCCTCTTTGAGCCACTCCGAAACGTGCTCAGCGGGCGCTGCCGCCAAAGTAATTCCGCTATGGCAGGTGATCAAATACGGGCTGAGTGATTGCTGATAAATCGGCAAGTTGTTTGGATCGAGAATTCGTAATGTCCTCCAATCGTGCAAACGGTTGCGCTTTAGCCAGTTTTGGATGTATCGCAAGAGCCTGCGCGACCATGAGAATTGTGACCTCGAAGTTGATGCTGGTATCCAAACCAGACATCTTCTTGCTGTCTCCGATTTGCACACCGCCTTCAGCAATTTGGCGGATGATCCCGGAAGGGCGTCGCATCAATTTGGGCAGACGCTTGGTGAGAAAAATCTGCCCACGCTACAGGTTCGCAAGGGCGCGAGAAACCCAAGCTGTTACCCCAAGTAACACATTCACCAAACCCGCGCTCAAGACGATTTTCTCGGCCTCGGCGAACTGAGAACTCCGGCAGTGTCATACAGTTAGTAACTGCCGTGTTTTTGTTGCACTTTTTCGATTTTCACTCCGTGCTGTACTGTTCCCGCCGAGTGTCAGCACAGCAGATGTTAGTCTCCTCCTCCTGCCCAAGAGCTTCAAGGGGTTCACATACCTGCTCTGATGATGCAGGATCGTGCCAACGACCTTATGTGCCAGTTTCGGGTTTTTCGGTCTTGAGGCAATTGCCGCGTAAAACTTCAACAGGATACTCGCTACCCAGCGGATTGTTGGTTCCAACGCGCGTAGGCACAGTTTTTAATCTCTTTGCACCCAGATCAGGCCAAAATTGCCGCGACTCTGGCGTGTAGAGCATCGTCGGCTCCATCACACCACCGTCTTTATCACGTTGCCCTTGATGACTGCGTATTCTGTGGTGTTACCGTTGGTGCAAGTATGTTCTTCTGAACATGAAGTCTATCGGCGACAAAAATCATAAATTCTGTTGCCAGTAAGAGATATATTGGTCAATATGATGGGAGAACTTTGTAGATTGCAACAAGAACACATGACTGAACAGCCGACTATTCTTTTACTCGAAGGTATTTGTAAACGCTTTGGCGCATTGGAAGTTCTTAGGGGAATCGATTTCACCGCCAAAAAAGGTGAGGTGGTTGCAATGATAGGCTCTAGCGGCTCAGGAAAAAGTACCTTATTGCGTTGCGTGAATCTGCTTGAAACCCCGACTGAGGGTCGGTTGGTATTCAAGGGCGAGGAGATTGCCTTTCACCAAACCGCGCAGGGTCAACAGCCGAGCAACCCTGAACAACTCAGGCGTTTGCGTTCGAACCTGTCGATGGTGTTTCAACAGTTTAACCTCTGGCAGCATATGACGATCATCGAGAACGTCATGGAAGTTCCGATCATCGTCCAAGGTCGTGGCAGGGATGAGGTGCGTGCTGAAGCGTTAGAATTGCTCGATAAGGTCGGGATTAGCGATAAGGCCAAGAACTTTCCGGCGCAGCTTTCTGGCGGGCAGCAACAGCGCGCCGCTATTGCGCGCGCGCTTGCCGTATGCCCTGAGGCGATGCTGTTCGATGAGCCAACCTCGGCACTCGATCCAGAGCTTGAGCAAGAAGTGATGAAGGTCATCCGTGATCTCGCCGAAGAAGGCCGAACCATGCTGCTGGTCACCCACGATATGGGTTTGGCACGCGATGTCGCCAACAAGGTCGTATTTTTGAACCAGGGCTTGATCGAAGAGCAGGGTACCCCTGCTGAGGTTTTTGACAACCCGCGTTCAACTCGCTTGCAGCAGTTTTTACGCGCGTCTGCTGCATAAGATTGTGCGCTTTAAGATGTATTCTTATACAATGGAGGATTTCATGCAAAACCCCTTGATAGCTTTGGGGCTGCTTGCCGCATTCGCAAGCCCGGTTCTGGCCCATGGTCACAAACTGACCATGGGTACCGAAGGTGCGTACCCCCCGTATAACTATGTCAGCGATGACGGTAATATTGCGGGCTTTGAAATTGAGCTTGGTAACGATCTTTGTGCGCGGATGAGGGCCGATTGCACTTGGAAAACCAACGAATGGGATACTATCATTCCGAACTTGATTGGGGGCAATTACGATACCATCATGGCCGGGATGTCGATCACTGACGAGCGCAAAAAGACCATTAACTTCAGCGAAGAATACTTCCCAGCTTCGCCTTCGAGCATGGCAGCGTACTCGGGAAAATCGTTCGATTTCGGCAATTTATCGGGTGTGACGATTGGTGTCCAAGGCGCGACAATTCAAGCCGCGTACGCCGAAGAGAACTTTGCGGCGAAGAACATCATCAAGTCCTATGAAACCGGAGAGCAATCGGCGGCCGATCTTGCCGCAGGTGCAGTAGACATTGTACTGGCGGATGAAGGCTTCTTGAAATCCATCGTCGATGCTTCGGGTGGCACACTGACTTTTGTTGGCCCGGAAATTCATATCGGCGGCGGTATTGGTATTGGTCTGCGTAAGGGCGACAATAAGTTGCTGGTATCAATCAACAAAGCCATTGCTGAGGCCAAGGCTGATGGCACGGTCGACAAGCTGTTGAAGAAATACTTTGATGTCGGGCCGTTCTATAACTAGGCTCGCTTCTCTCCCTGCGCCCTTATTCGGAGCAGGAAGTTTTTGTAATGGAAACTTTTTTCGGTAGCGCACTGGACTACGACTACGTTGGGGCATGGGCGTATATCACCAATGGCAAGCATCTTGGCTGGTACGCCTCGGTGCGCTGGACGTTGGGCGCAGCGATTCTTGGCGCGGGTTTTGCGCTATTCTTCGGGTTGGCCGGTGCGATGATGAAACGTTCGCGCAATATGCTGATCGAAGCCATCGGATCGGGCTACGTAGTGATGGTGCGTGGCGTGCCCGATGTGTTATTTCTAATTTCCTTCCCGCTCGCCTTTGAAGTCGGCATCGAAACTCTGTTGGCGTACACCCAATGCACGCTAGAGGAACGCGCAGGCGTCTTGTGGCCACCGTGTGTCGGGGCACAGTGGGCCTTGAGCGATATCGAGTATTTTCTGATGGCTTCGGTGTCACTTGGGCTAGTGTACGGCGCGTTCTGTGCCAACGTCATCTACGGTGCGCTGTGCGCTGTTCCCCACGGACAGATCGAATCCGCTATCGCCTATGGTATGACCCCGCGACAAATCCTGTACAGGGTGCATTTGCCACAAATGTGGGTCTATGCCTTGCCAGGATTATCGAACGTTTGGTTGTTGCTGTTGAAAGCAACCTCGCTACTGTCGTTGTTGCAAATCGCCGATATCGTGCAGTGGGCTGAGCGTCTTGGCGCGCCGAACTATTTTTCCTTCGCCGGTCTCGTACACGGCGATTGGCGTTGGCGGTATTATCTGGTGCTGTTCGTGTTCTATATTCTGATGACTATGGTTTCGGAATGGGGTTTTTCTAAGTTGACCAGACGGGTCTCGCGCGGCATGGCAACCCAAGGAGGCGGAGATGCTGGCTAATATTTTCGGCGATATCGTGCTGCTCGCAAAGCCCGCCTTGTACAATCTGTACTTCAGCTTTGCCTCAATTCCGCTCGGGTTCTTGCTGGCATTGCTGTTGGCGATAGCCAAGAACCACTCCTCGCGCGGGCTGTCTGTTCCGGCGAAAACTTTTATCTACGCTTTTCGTGGTTCGCCTCTGTTTATTCAGTTCTTCATGATTTACTCGCTGATGTTGGCGTTTAACATCGACTATTGGGTGCCGTGGGGCATCGATTGGCTGGTGATGTCGCCGCTGTTTATCGGTCCTGCGGTGCTGATTTTGAATACCACGGCCTATTCTGCTGAGATTTTCTACGGCGCAATACGCGCCGTTCCAAAAGGCGAGATCGAAGCCGCTGAGGCCTACGGGATGAC
>JABSOH010000013.1 GCA_013216065.1 Alphaproteobacteria bacterium | reverse complement strand
GGCCATATTGTAGGTAAGCTGTATCCCCCCCGATAACGGGAACGATAAGATTCGAAGAAAACAATTGGGGACTGAGTAACTTGAAAAGCCGCTATTGCTTGGCAGGGGGTATGAGCTTTGAGCAATAGACAAAACCCTCTGGATGGTTCTGTGAGACATCAAAGCCTATGGTTGTGCAAATTTTAGGGGTTATAGAGCCCTTCTTAAGCCCGTGGAGCGCGTTTAGGTCATCAAGGGTACCTTCTAACCCCCACAAAAGGACTAAACACCCGCCTATGGCTAAAAATACGCCACTGAGGACGGAAAGCATAATTATCCACCACCTTAACCTTCTGGCAGATTCCAGCCGAACAGCTTTTACCTCACGGATTAGCTTTTCAAGACGATCTGGCGCAGATGCTACTTCCCGCAGTAGTTTCTCAATATCAACGCTCATTCCAATCCCAAACCATCATCTTCACGCCTCTATAACTGTTGTTTTGTGACACTTTAGGACGCTTCTGCTTTTTTGTGCGTTCTTGTTCTTTAAGCTCACGTTGGTACTCTCTTGACGTGTTCTTCCTGTGTCCGACGCTCTAAAACGCGCTCAATACCCTTCACAAGTTCGCTATTCTTCAGGAATAGCGCCACTCTTTGATGTAAAACTAATAGACTTTTCGCCAATTTACTTTCGCAGTTTTTAGTTTGACGGTGGCCCGTTGAGATAGGCCGTCGTCTGTAATGCTTGGGTTGTGGACCGCGGTTCAGGTGTTCAACTGTTTCCATGTGTTTTCGTATTTTCTCCGGTTCGGGCTTAGGCTTGCACATTTCAATTTCCACAGTACGTACACGATCAAGCCCTTGTGTTTCAAGAGTGTGGTAGTCGACACGTTCAACGCTTTTCACTCGCGCCAGTTGCCAGTTACTCATATTCGCCTATTGTTTACGGGTCCCGATCAGCCAGTCTTTTTTGATTAACTCGCGATTTTTCTTCGCGCTGTTACGTTTGAAAAAGGTTGCACAATCATGCTGGTTTTCCGGCTCGTTGGGCACGAGCCGGAAAGACAAGATGTGCGTGAGGGTTTGTATCTTCGCCGCGATGAATAGCCCAAGTGCAGGGTTGATCTTTAAGACGTTCCCGGACGAATTGCCGTACAAGTGCAGTTCGTTGCTGTTCGTTCAGTTCAATTGGTAAAGCAACTCTGATTTCACTGCACACCTGTGCATTTTTGCGCTCATGCTCATCAGCAGCAGCCCAAAAATCGCGAGGGTCATCTTTGGAAAAATCGGGCATGTGGGCATGGCCTGATTGCACAAGCTCAACAGCATCCTTCGCGTATTTGCCTTCGCGTAAAACGTAGTCACGTTTCGCAACAGCTGAGCCTCCGTCGGCCTCCGAAACGTGTCCAATATCGAGATGGTAAATTACCATGACTAAACTCTAGATGATAGGGCTATGGATTGCAAGGGGAGACCTATTGCCGCACCGTTTGCGGAGCAAACGTACAGGTGCTCTCTCTAACTCTATCCTAACGGATGTCGAAGTTCGGGCATTAAGGACACACAAAAAGTTGATCTCTCTTCTTGCCCGTTAGGAAACATAATCAATAAGAATGTAACTGGAAATATTCTTTACAAAAAACGAGAGGGGCTTCTCCAATTGTCTATGAGAAGCCCCCCTTCAAAGGTTACGGTCATCCAAAAATGCTGCGATTAACCTGCCTACTGGCATAAATTGCCAGTAGGCACAAATCGTTTTTTAGATTTTTTCTGGATCAGGCAACCATCTATAGACAATTTCTAGTATCTTTTTGAACTCATCCTTGCGTGTGGTGTAGTCATGTTTGTTCCTTATCTTCTTAAGAAATTGAACCATCCTCTCTTGTTCAATTGATGCTCCAGTAAGCGCGTTTGGGCTGTTGCTTGTTGTTCCCACTTGGCGTGCTGCTGGCGTAAGTCGCTTCTCTGTTCTTCCAAATCGTCAATTCTTGATTGCATGTGTGCAATCGTCTGTTCTTGGAATTCAATCTTTGTTTTTAATGCCGCAATTTCAGGCGTTATCGCTCGGTGTTATCAAGTGTTTTTTATCGTCCGTTTTCTTGTGTTGAGGGTAAACCCTCAACAGTTCTGATCATTCTATCCTGTATTGTCCTGATGCTATTTTTTCAGCATCAGACAATTTTCCTGATTTCAAAGCCTTAGATATGGTTGTCTTTGACTTTCTTGCGAATGTGGCCGCTTGCCCCAGTGTCAAAAGGTTAGGTGTTACCATATCGTTAACTTTCGTTTTTTCTGTGTGTTTACGGTAAATGCATAATTGTCTGCTAGTCAAATGGCAATTGTTGGTTTTTATCGTCTTTGATTTGGGGGGGTCTACCAGAACTTTTCCGGCGATATTCGCGGATGAACGCTACTCGATCACCCTTGAAAAACAAGGCAGGGTTTATCCAGAAAGTTGCTGAGTCACGGGGGGCAAGGAATTTCTTTTCAATAAGAGACTTCAATCCCCTGTTAAAAGTTTTTTCGCTCATCCCTATCTCGCAACCACAAAGTCGCAATGGCAAACCAGAAAAGCCTTACGCAGTCGGCATAACCGCCAATCATTTTTTCGGCTTGATAGGCCTGCAATACAGCCTGAAATACTCTTGCGGCAGTCCTGTTGAGGTCAAAAGCAGCTTTTACGCCTTCAGAGAATACCTTAACAAATTGTTCATCGTCTTTTTCGTCAATCGTGTAGATAGCGGCTATGGCTGCAACTTCGCCTGTTTCAGGGTCGAATAACGAGCGTTCTTCGGTTGCCGTCCTGACTATCCTGTTTTTCAATCGAACAGTAGTAGGCTTAACCAACGGGTTAATGTTTGGCGAGAAATCAAGTTTACGCAAATTAACCTTCTGTATTTTTTCTTCGATATGTATTTTTTCCTCCTTTAAGGACAAAAAAGGACATTTTTTTGTCCTTATGACAGCCAGTCATATTTCAATTGAAAGACAAAATAAAGCCGTTTTTTGTCAGACGAAGTCCTGGAGTTGTCTTTCGTGCCTAGGCGGACTGCGGGTTTTCGGCCGTTCCCTTCTTATAATATATAAGATAGGGGGAAAACCTGACCACTTATCCACAGTTTGACGAAGCCGTAGCGAGCCACTGCGTAGCTTAGGCAAGGCGAGCTTGTGGGTAATGGCTCAATATCTCGTGACTACACTGCTTGGTGTGTGAGCTATAAAAAAACTCTAGCGCATTCCTAAGGTAGACGCCGACGCGCGGTGTACTACGCGTGCACACAACAAACGACCAATCGTCTTATATTGATAAGAATAGCGGCTTTCCCCACGATATGCCCCGCACCCGTATATATAGCTATGTCTCCGGCATACCAAGAGGCGGATTAGCACCATTGGCACTTAGACCTTATGGACAATCGGATTGTTTGGCACCAAGTATTAACGTCGATATCGTTACGTCACGGGTTGGACAAGATTTATTGCCCAAGCCCCATGAAAATTCTGTCATCATCATGGACATTTCCATAAGAGACAAGATACGTAAGATGCGATAAAAAAGCGGGGTACTATATCTGTCTCCTTATTCTCCAGACTTTAACCCTATTGAATACAAATCGGTGCAAGAAAGGGCCATTGGAAAATGAACACGCCAAAATTTGGAAATATTCTTCGAATTAAATCAATCGGCTTAGGATCAGGTATTAGGTGCGCATGCCGACCAAAAAAAACTGGGTTCTCCAAAGAGAACCACGCGCCGAACGGGTTGCCCTAAAGATGCCAGTTCCTCAACCGCCGCCGCCGGGAGTGTGGACTTGATGATCGAAGGGCAATTGTCGCGGCAATTCCAATTCGCGCCACACGTCATCCAACGCGCCGGTCAATCTCTCGATTAGCTTGCGGTTGTGTAGTGGTGATGGCGTCAGACGCAAACGCTCGGTTCCCACCGCCACCGTCGGATAGTTGATTGGCTGCACGTAGATCCCGTAACACCTCATCAGCATGTCCGAAGCTGCCTTACATTTCTTGGCATTACCGACAAACACCGGAACAATGTGCGAGGTCGAGTACAGACACGGAATACTGTAGGTCGCGAGACGCTCTTTCAGAATCATGGCATGTATCTGTTGCGCCGCGCGATGATCGTCGGCTTTCATCAGCACCTCAATGCTTTTTTTCGCCCCAGCCGCAATCATCGGTGGCAAGGCAGTGGTGAAGATAAACCCAACCCCAAACGAGCGCACAAAATCCACCATATCCTTATCGCCAGCGATATAGCCCCCGACGCAACCAACCGCCTTACCCAGCGTGCCTTCGATGATATCGACACGATCCATGACACCATCTCGCGCACAGACTCCCGCGCCTTTCGGGCCATATAGTCCAACTGCATGTACTTCGTCAACGTAACTTAAAGTCCCGTACTTTTCGCAAATATCGAGCAGGGCAGTGTTCGGGGCAAAATCACCGTCCATCGAATAAATCGATTCCCACGCTACTAACTTCGGACGTTCGGGATCGTCTTTCTTGATCAAGCGCTCCAAATCCGCCGGATCATTGTGCGAAAACACCCGCTTTTCACCAGACTTGTTGGCGCGGATGCCCTCAATCATCGAATTGTGGTTCATCGCATCAGAATAGATGATCAGACCCTCAATCTTGCGCGACAGAGTACTCAGCGCGGTGAAGTTTGCGACATACCCAGAAGTAAACAGCAACGAAGCTTTCTTCTGATGCCACTTCGCAAGCGTCGCCTCAAGGCTGGCATGATAAACACTAGTGCCAGAAATATTGCGCGTACCTCCGGCACCCGCGCCGCATTCCAAAAGTACGCGCTGCATTTCCGCAATCACCTCTGGGTTTTGACCCATGCCCAGATAATCATTCGAACACCAGACCGTAACATCGCTACCGTCTTCGCGGTTCGGGTCTGTGGCCACCGGAAACTTCCCGGCCTTACGGCTCAGAGACTGAAAGAAACGATAGCGCCCGTCTTTTTTCAGTTCGGCAAGGCTGTCTCGGAAATGTTTTATGAAATCCATGTTCGTGACTCTGCATCAAAGGGCAAAACTGGATCAAGTCAAGTTACGCGATTTTGCTCCTAAAAATATTCTCAACCCGGCACCTGATAACACATTCACACTCATCAACACCAGTGCTATAATCAACCCATAGTGGCGCTGTTGAAAAAGTATTTTTATCTTTTGATAAGCTAAAATTTCTAGTTTACTTTTGTCATCCTATTTTTTTGCATGAAGTAGAGATGTCGCGTAAGGCACAAGAGATGCTGATAAGCGTAAATAGCCTCGTTGCAGAAGATCACCCCTATTGAGCTTTTGAAAGGCTGGTTGGTTTTGACTTTTATGTCGCCTTCTGGAAAGTCTGTATGGCGATAAAGGTCGCGAAGGTTTGGATGCGGAGTTTGCCATTTTGGATGCCAGTTCTGCAATTTTTGTAAGATATCTCAGACCGTGAGACAGAACGGTACTGGAGAGAATATCATGCAGAAAAATGGTTCTGCAATTTTATCTTGAGCGCCCGCACACCAGATCACAGTACCTTTGGTTATTTTCGCCAACGCTTGAGAACCAGGAAGCTAATGGATATTTTTGTAACTTTGCGCCACAGCCAAAAGGATGTGGGTTTGGGGCGCAAGGTTTTGTTGGTGCTTCACATCCGGTATTAAAACTTTCTACTTGGGATGAACGAGATTAAGGCTATAGTTCAGGGATTAAAAACATTTAACAACAGCACGGCTGGCAAAGTGGCCACGAGCAAACCGGCGCGTTTTGGTTGTAAGGGCAAGGATAAATACTGGTCGGCTATGGTGGGAAATTCGTGCAACGTATTCTGAAAAGTCTGCACCAACGCCTTGCCAAACGCGCTACAGCTAAGGGAGTCAGCCTCAATCAACTGGCCGCAATGTTACTTGTCGAAGGCTTAGTGTGCGCTTTGCCCTTGATGAATCCGAACACTTGGAGCAAAAACGCTCTTAACTTTCTTTGATACCGCGAATGCGTTCGGTGCGACGGCGGAGTAGTTCCAGTGCCACCAGCAAGATCACTGAGATCAGAATCATTAGCGTTGCGACCGCAAGGATCGTTGGGCTGATATGCTCACGGATGCCTGAGAACATCTGCCAAGGAATCGTGCGCTGTCTGAACGAGCCGACGAATAGCACCACCACCACCTCGTCGAATGATGTGATGAAGGCCAAAAGCGCACCACTGATAACCCCGGGCGTGATCAATGGGACGATGATTTTGCAGAATATCTGCGTTGGTGTCGCGCCGAGCGAAGATGCAGCGCAGATCAAGCTGTTATCAAACCCAACCAGTGTTGCGGTGACAGTAATGACGACAAAGGGAGTGCCGAGTGCAGCGTGAGCGAGGATGACACCGATATGACTACCTAGAAGGCCAAGACGCGAGTAAAAAAAGAACATCCCGGCGGCAGAAATGATGAGTGGCACAATCATCGGCGAGATCAGGAGACTGGTGATCAGCGTGCGATAGGGCATATGGTTCCGCGACAATCCCAATGCGGCGAGCGTGCCAAAAAAGGTCGAAAGTAGGGTGGCAAAGATCGCAATTACGAAGGAATTTCTCACCGCGCCTTGCCAATTCGGATTAGTGAAGAAGTCCTCGTACCATCGCAGAGAATAGCCAGAAAGATCGAAGGCCAGCATTTCCTTGGTGAAGGTGAAAAACGGCACCGCATTGAACGACAATGGAATGATGACCAATAGAGGGAACACCAAAAACAAAAATACCGCCGCGCAGATGGCGATGAACAGATAGTGCCAAATCCGCTCCGGAACCGAGGTGTAAGAAGGCAAAGCCATCGGAGTTACGACCCCACCTTAATATTGTTGATGCCGACAATGTTATCGTAAACGATGAACATCACCATCACGAGTGCGAGCAGGATGACACTCAGCGCGGCAGCCAGCCCCCAGTTCAACGACAAAGAGATATTGTAGGCGATGCGGTTGCTGATGAAAACTCCATCATTCCCTCCAACAAGAGCCGGAGTGATATAGTAGCCGGTGGCGAGAATGAACACCAAAATTCCCCCTGCACCGATGCCGGGGATGGTATTGGGGAAGTAGATACGCCAAAACGCCCGCCAAGGATGCGCCCCAAGCGAGATTGCCGCGCGCATGTAAGACGGCGAGATGGTCTTCATCACACTGTACAGAGGCAGCACCATAAAGGGCAGTAAGATATGCGTCATGGCAATCATGGTGCCGGTAGAATTGTACATCATCACCAGTCGCCCGTCCTCGGAGAGCAGTCCGAGCAGCACTAGAAAATCATTGACGACCCCCTGCTGTTGCAACAGAGCAATCCACGAGGTTGTGCGCACTAAAAGCGATGTCCAGAATGGCAACAGAACCAATATGATCAACAGGTTGCTAATCCGGGTTGGAACAATCGCGAGTAAGTACGCTATCGGAAAGCCGAGCAACAGGGTCATTAGAGTAATGGTCAGACTCATGACGACGGTACGCCACATCAAGAACATATAGATACGCTCATTTTCGGGGCGTAATTCGATCCCGCCGGCATTGTTGAAACGCCCATCAAACGCGTTAACAAAATATCCCCAAGTAAAGGATTTGGAAAACGTCTGGATCGTGCGCCACTTATCCGTATCTCCCCAGCGTTTGTCCTGCGCGATCATGGCCTCTTTGTACGGTCCTGCTTTAATTGTTTTCAACTTGCGCCCAGCACTGCGAAATAGGCTAGAAATCCCAGGATTTTCGTAGTTGAGGCGTTGTCCAACCCGAGTGTGGGTGCGCTGCTCGGACGCAGCGGCAATATCGGCGTGCAAAGCTGCATATACCGCCTCACTCGGCAATTCTGTAGTGTCAGGATTCCACTCTTCAATCGCGACAACGGTGCGCGGCAAGGTTTCTGGTACAATGGAATTGTCTACCGAGCGATATAGCATATCAACGATGGGCATCAGAAAGGTGATCAGAATAAAAGCCAACAACGGTGCCACCATCAAAAACGCGGTGAGCTTATCTTTACGCTGCGAAGCAGCCAACGCTTTCTTCAGCGGCATACGACCCGCACTGAGAATTTGTTCGGGCATCAGGCCTCAGCCTCAAAAAAGTGCAATAAAACTGCTAGCAAAAATCCAGGGCGCGACATACGCTACACCCCGGAAAAGTCTACACTTATTGCATCAACCAAGCGTTCCACTTGACATCGATGTCATCGCGGTTATCTGCCCAGAATTCGTAATTGTACAACAAAGTCGTTTTCGAGTTGTTAGGATCGGTTGGCATATGAGGAGCCATCTCGATTCCGAGGCTAGCATGCTTGCCAATCAACGGTGCCGAAGACTTTCGCGCTGGACCGTACGAGATGTACTTGGCTTGATCCGCCAAACGCTGGGTATCAGTAGCAAAACGCAGATATTCCATCACCTCAGCCTTGTTTTTGGTGCCTTTCGGAACAATCCAGCCATCAAGATCGAACACTTGCCAATCCCAAAGCATCGAAACCGGCTGTTTTTGTTCTTCGATCAAAGCGAACAGACGGCCATTATAGGTCGAACCAACGACAACTTCGCCATCAGCCAGAAGTTGTGGGGTTTGCGCCCCAGCTTCCCACCAGATCACGCTGCCTTTGATGGTGTCGAGTTTCGCCAAAGCGCGGTTTACACCGGCATCAGTCGCAAGGGCATCGTAAACTCCGGCGGGATCAACCCCATCGCAGATCAACGCCCATTCGAGGTTGTTGATCGGGCGCTTCTCGAGCGAACGCTTGCCAGGGAATTTCGCCAGATCGAACACATCGCAAACACTGGTCATGGGCTCAGGAACAAGGTCATTACGATAGCCAAACACAGTCGAATATACAATCTGGGGAATGAAGCATTCTGAAACCAGCAAATCACCAAAGTCTTGGCTTGCCGACATGCCGTTAGGCGCGGGAGCAAGGGCGTCATCGTGATCGATTACCTCGGCGAGGCCTTCGTCACAAAGACGTATTGCGTCCGCGGCCACAACATCGACCAGATCCCAACTGACGTTCCCGGCCTCGTTCATCGCCCGTAGCTTTGCCACCGCGTCACCTGCCGAGTCATCGTTGATGATTTTGATGTCAGAGTTCGTTTTCATATACGGATCGTGATACGCATTCTGCTGGCTAGCAGTGTACGCCCCACCCCACGAAACTACGACCAGTTCGGTCTCAGCTTGAGCGCTTGCCGCGACACTCAGACCTAACAGGGCAGAGGCCACAATTGCAGAACGTTGAAACATAGATTTTCCTCCTAAGAATTTGAAACCGAACGTTTTACTCCTCAGCACTACGTGGCATCTAATGCCCTACAGTCCTGACTTCGCCATCCGATAGTCAGTGTATCGCCGATACTCAGCGAGGCATGATCGGAATCGTTTTGGATCTTAACGATAAAATCATCTTGACCCGCAACCGCCATCCGAGTGCGAATATGATCGCCAAGGTAGATAAGCTCAATCACCTTGGCGGGTAGATGTGTGGGTGTGACGTTGGTGTCTGGATTGAAAATCACCCGTTCTGGTCGAAGGGATAACAAGGTTTCCTGACCAACACCCTCAACATTTACAGGGGTTGCCAGCACCAGAGTGCCGTCAGACAGCATCACTTCGGCCTCGCCGTTTTCCATAGCGTTCAGCGTACCGCGTAATTGATTACTCTCGCCGATAAATTGCGCAACAAACGAATTATTCGGCTGTTCATACAACACGTCAGGCGGTGCAAGTTGTTGCACAATGCCTTCGTTAAATACCGCAATCCGATCCGACATCATCAAAGCCTCGGACTGATTGTGGGTGACGTACACCACCGTCACGCCCAAATTCTCGTGTATGCGCTTGATCTCATACTGCATTTGTTCGCGCAATTGCTTGTCCAAGGCTCCAAGCGGCTCGTCCATCAACACCAGTTTCGGATCGAACACCAAAGCTCGTGCCACCGCAACCCGTTGTTGCTGCCCGCCAGAAAGCTGTGCTGGCATACGCTCGCCAAAACCGCCAAGCTGCACCATATCAAGGGCTTTGTTGACCTTCTCCTCGGTTTCGCTACGCCCAATACCACGCACTTGCAATGGGAACGCCAAATTTTCCGCAACAGTCATGTGGGGAAACAGCGCATAGTTCTGGAATACTACGCCGATATTGCGCTTGTGCGGTGGACGGTCATTCAACGGTTGTCCATCAAGGTAAATCTTGCCATGTGTCGGGGTTTCAAACCCTGCTAACATCATAAGACACGTGGTTTTGCCCGATCCCGAAGGCCCAAGTATGGTCACGAACTCGCCTTTAGGCAAGTCAATATCCAGCGAGCGTACCACCAGAGTTTCCCCATCGTAGCTTTTCCGAACGTCTTCAAACCGAACGTAGCTTTCCTCGGACATCCCGTACCTTTGGGTCGGATTTACGCAAAAATTACACCCTATACCTCACTAGGCGGTAAACCTTATGCCGAGGGAGCAAAAATGTAAAGTATGAATATATACTATCAAGGCTGCACGAGATGATGCGGTGCAAACCGAGAGTTCTAAGGATGTTTGCCCCAAGCATGCAGCAGAATTTTTCTTAACTAGATAACTATCACCAAGATTTATTATGGTTTGAGTGTATCGCTATCCACATCAGGATCATGTGCACAAAGAACACCTGTCCCGGGGGTGCTGGGGATCCGTACGGGCTAGCAAGGATTCATACAAGCACAAGCTCCGCATGGCATCGCTCGTGCTCATCGTGGCCTTGCCAATGACTACAGTGCGCATCCGCGCAACGTGATATAGTAGCTGATATGCACCAGATCCACTCTACCATCAACTGGACACCTCTAAAGAACCTCACTGAATCATATTCTGTTTCTGATTTGTGTTGAGTTGTGATTCACTGTTGATGTTGTGGGGAGGTCAGCATGAATGGGATCACCACATTTCCAACGATTTACGTGCTCGTGTTGCTTCAGCGGTACGTTGGCATCAGCGTCTCAAACGGACAGGCAATGTTGCACCGAGTCTTCTTGGGGGAGATAGGCTAAGCCATAAGGCAGAAGCCCATGCTTCTTTGGTTCTGTTCTGGATTGACAGGCAAGCAGACCTCACCATTCGGGAAATCTGCGGTCGGCTTTGCCAACAAGGCCACAGCTTTTCCTTGAGCAAGGATCCGGCGAGTGATTAAGCGGCACAACTATACAGTCAAAAAAGACAACTCATGCGAACGACGCGAAGACGTGAAGGTCAGGCGTCAGTTTTGGTTTGATGATCCTCGACCCCCGTCATGGCTGATCTTTCTTGCGGTACAAGCACCAAAACGTCGCGCCAAATCAGGGTAAGCACTGTGTTGCTTTAATCCTTCATGGTCACTGGAAGATAATGACTTTGGTGGCTTGGGCTAAGTCTGAAAGGGATTGCGGTTCCAATGATGTTTGATGGCCTCATGAATAGCACAGTGTTCAACGTCTATGTCGCGCAAATCAAAGCCTTCCTCAATACCATTGCCGCTCGTCAAATGACAACCTTGATAAAGCCATCGAAAAAGCAATCGATTTTGTCACAGAACCTCAGGATCAAAACTATTTTCGCTCCTGCGTATATGTAAAGTGACACAGTTCGCTAAGATTCTACTCTAGGTGTGACAATAGCTAGAACCAGTTGAGGGGCTATATTTCACTGAGCATTATTATTTGAGGACTTCGAAAACTTTCTGTGCCAATTGTTTATAGCTATGATTATGAATGGCAAAAAGCCTGCCATTTTCGCCCATTTTCGTCAAATCTTCGTGTGCCATCGACTTACAAGCAAGGATCGCCTTGGCGAGTTCAGCAGAATTTTCAGAGGGCACCTTAATGCCGCACCCAGCATCTCCGACCGGGTCGTTGCCTGAATCGATTGCGTAGACGATTGGGAGTTTTGCCATCATATAGTCGAACATCTTGTTAGGTGATACTCCAAACTTGTAAATCGAGCTGCTAGGGGCACCAAGGTAGGCTACATCGGCCTTGTTTAGCAGGGATGGAATTTTCGATTTCTCAATCACTGGGAAGAGGAATGTGTTATTCAGTGATTCCTCTTTTACTCTTTGAAGCAATCGCTTCTTTTCGCGGCCATCACCGACAAGTAAAAATATAATGTCTTCATTTATCAAAATTTTTGCAGCATCAAGAAAATTGTCAAGAGAATTTGCACTGCCGTGTGATCCTGTATAAATGGCAACAAATTTTCCTTTAGAGCGGGCATCAAAAAAGACTAAGTCAATCTCGCTTGATATTTCGTTTTTTGGACAATTTCTCCATTCTGCCTCGTCAAATCCATTTGGAATCCACGTGAATTTGTGCAAAGGCATCCCGCGCTTGAGCATATGATCGACCGCATGAGGTAGATTAGACAAGACGACGTCTGAATCACGATAAGCTTTATCTTCAACCCATTGCATGAAAAGTATAAATGGGTGTTTAGGAGAGTAGCCTCCCAATTCGATAAGTGTCAAGGGCCAAATATCGCGGACTTCAAACGCCAATTTTGCATGCAGATTTTCCGCTAAGTACTGCGCCCCAAAAAACAGAAACGGTGCCGGAGATGATGCCAAAATCGCATGCGGTTTCTCAGTAATAATTTTTGGCAATTTCCGAAGCTTCCAAGTAAACTTGAACCAGTTTAATATTCGTCTTTTATCGTGGGCATCGCGATAATTTGGCATAGAAATCCAAACAAATTTAAACCCTGCCACATTATCAACTCTAAACTCCTCATGCATTTTGGGCGGCTTATGCAATAAATGAGTGTAACTTGCTGCAATCACATAAACGTTATGACCTTGCTCAGCCAACTCTTTCGCTAAATAATAATGCCGTCCACCAATGCCCGTCTCAGGAGTCGAGGCATACTGGTTGATGATCCAAAAAGTTTTTTTTACAAAAAAATTACTAGACATAAATTGCAACACTTTCTCATAGCCACTACTCGATTCAGACTATTCGTGCGAATAATATACAAATGGTCTATCGTCGAGTATAAGTAATCCTGAGTCTCCATGTTGTACCGTGTGGGTCTACGGAGTGGTTGAGCAGCAGGAGGTTCATGAAACGAGATCTGTCAAGAGGCGATCAACAATCAATCTTGACGCATGACCCTCTCCATATGGTTGTATTAACCTACCCTTACCACCGACAGCCGCATCAATAGCAGTGGTTATCGCTACTGCACTCGCTGGCGACACGAGTCGACCCCAACCAGCTTCCAGCAGTTCTAACCATTCGGTTTCATCCCGCAAAGTGACACAAGGAACTTGATGGAAAAACGCTTCTTTCTGAACACCACCAGAATCAGTGGCAATAACTGTAGCGTATTTTTCCAACTGCACCATGTCCAGATACCCCACAGGGTCGATCAGAGTAATCGACTTAGCCAGCATATCGAAGAGGCCGAAAGATTGCAGCACGGCCTGCGTGCGAGGATGTAAAGGCCAAACGACCTGTAATTTAGATGCCGTAGTCATCAAAGCATTTGCTATAGCTGTTAGGCGTTGCTGATCATCGGTATTCTCAGCTCTGTGGATAGTCGCAAGCATATAAGATTTCGGTGCAAAGCCCAATCGTTGTAGCACGCCGCCCTCAGCCTTAACACGCGCGCCATAATGCAATGCCGCATCAAACATCACGTCACCGACCGGAACAATCTGTGCATCTGGCATACCTTCTCGTTGCAGGTGCGTTCTAGCTGCTTCGGTAGGAGTAAACAACCAACGCGAAACGCGATCGGTCAGAATGCGGTTGATCTCCTCAGGCATCTTCATATTGAAAGAACGCAAACCAGCCTCGACATGCGCTACAGGAATGTGCAGTTTAGTCGCCGCTAATGCACCGGCTAGCGTGGAATTCGTATCACCATAAACGAGTACGGCATCGGGATCTTCATCTAAGAGAATCTTCTCAATCTCGGCCAACATACGTCCCGTCATCTCGCCGTGAGATCCGCCTCCGATGCCGAGAGAATAGGCCAGTGGGCGCATGCCCAATTCAGTAAAAAATACGTTCGACATGTTGGCATCATAATGTTGGCCAGTATGCAGGATAACCTCAATAAGGCCAGCGGTTTGGCGGATTACGTGCGAAACAATGCTAGCCTTGATGAACTGCGGTCGAGCCCCGAGAATGGTTACAATTTTTTTTGTCACGTTGTTGTATCAACCAAAATAAAAACGGATTTATATGCGCATAAAGGAAAACTGTATCAAGTTCTCGTTTTTCGTCGCTCAATGATCAAGCCAGCAGACTTCTATACAATTCAAGTAGCTTCTGTTCCTCTTTGGTCCAGTTATAACGTTCTAGTACACCGACCCGCCCATTATTTCCCATTCTAGCGGCGCTTAAATGGTCATCAAGCAACTCTTCGACTACCCGCGCGATATCTTTTGGATCAAATGGATTGGCGACTAAACCAGCGTCAGCGCCAACAATCAACTCTTTCCACAAAGGAAAATCCGATGCAACCACGGGCAGACCTGCAGACATGTACTCGAACATCTTGTTTGGTTGTGCGTGGACATGGTTAAGTTCGGGGTGGTAGAGTATCAGGCCAATTTGCGAATCCGTCAAGATATCTTGCACGTCGGCACGGCTAACAGTCCCTCGATAATCCACCCTAGCCCATCCCTTCAAAGCGCGCATTGCTTGTTCGGTCTCAACATTTTCGAAGGGCCCAGCGAGGATCAAACGTGCATCTACATACTCAAGCGCACGAACCATTTCCTCAATGCCACGTACGCGGTTGATCCCGCCGATGTAGCAAATGTTGCGAGAGGCATTGCCATGCTTAGGTGCCTTCTTGATCTCACTACGAAGCGGGAAGTTATTTATCGCCACTATATTTGGGTTGAGCCGTGAAAAACGCGCGGTAATGTGTGGTGTAGCGCCAACAACAGCTGATATTCGTCGGGCAACGAAATTTTCGAATACCTCGAACACTGCTGACAGACTAGACCGCGCCCAAGAAGGAACCCATTCGCGGCTGTATACCACTCGCGGTACGTCCTCGTGGCTATCGTAAACAACTTTGGAAGCGTTACGCATCAGGAATAGAGCAATGAGAAGTATCTCTGGATCGTGAAAATGATAGAGTGCAGCGTTAAGCGTGCGCGCGACGGCTAACATGCGCCAAGGCAGTAACAGCATGCGTTGGAATCGATTGCTCGCGCGACCAATGTCAAGTACTCGCACATTACCGACGCGCGCATCTCCAAGGCCGTCGGCAACGATATAGAACACTTCATAGCCATGTGCAGCTAAGCTGTTACATTCCTTCAGATGGACGCGCAATTCACCTCGTCCGTGGGCAGTACTTAAGTGGGCGATGCGAATCACAACATCCCTCTTGAACCGATCAGCACGCGATCCGTCAAGTCCGTACAAGCGCGTGGTCTGTCAACCTTATAATTCCCAGCAGAAATTTGATACGGATGAGGTAAGCAACCCAGTGGTCGATCGGCACAGGAAACGATAAAACGCATGGGATCATTCTTTTGAGCATTGAAATGGAAAAAGTGCGATATTTCAAACGGAACAAATTCAAAACACAACTGTTCTGCGACTACTAGGCAAGGCGGCGCAACGGACCCTCGGCTGATTAACGGTAGCATACGAACTACTGCTACCACCCAATCAAATCAAACGCCTGAAAAACCTGAGTATCGGCTACCGCTTGTGCATAAGCAAGGTCAGTTTTTGGCTTATTTTTCTGCGACGCAGGCCACTCGAATCGCCAATTAAGATGATTCCGCGATAACCAAGCTATGTGGACACTTCTAAGAACCGATTTTTGTGTGTATGGTTTGTGTGTTGTTTTGTGGGCAAGTTTTAAGGGTTATTTTTGTTGAATTTGTCGCTATTTTTGAAGTTTTTTCCTCGATTAAGAGGCATTTTGAGACGAGTAGACGGATTCATCCGGTAAGCGCCCATCGCTCAAAGAAGACCAGACGCTTCATGTTGTAAGCGATGTTCACCAGAGTGATTCTGGCTTCAGCGCGTTTGATGCCGATGGTGCGAATGGAGAGAGCCATGCGCTGCTTCTGTTCGGCAACGAAGACATGGCGAGAATGGATACGTGATCTGCTGGCGTTGCCGCGTGCGATGTGAGACGGGAAATCGGTTCCTGCCGCTTAAGGAATGTTTCGTTGGCCCCGAGCGACAAGCACTATCTGTCCGGACTTCTGATCCTGTGTCATGTTTGCTAATGATCTTCGGGAGCCATCATGACCAATATCGCCTATAATATGCGTCGACTGGCTTGGATGAACACCCGAACTGCTTACGCTTGAGGTTTGGCACTTGAAAACCAGGTGCCAGATCGCTCGAAACACTCTCAACGAATACGCCTTGATGCATACCTTTGTCGACAACTATCGCCGAAATGCAAAGAACAGACTATCTGAAAAATGGTTCTTAGAGGTATTCAGTTATCTCAGGGGGCATGACCAAAAAAGCCGTAGCGGGAAATTAAATCTTGCAAAGTCACTCAGATAGAAGCTACACACTCAGCCATTCGTTTAATTTTGACCAACGCCTACGCCCTGAGGCATTTCGGACAGCAATAGCGATAGCTTTTTTCTGTCCGACTAGCACGACAAGACGTTTTCCTCGGGTCACACCTGTATATAACAGGTTCCGCTGAAGCATGGCATAGTGCTGCGTCATCATAGGGATGATGACAGCAGGATACTCCGAACCTTGGCTTTTGTGAATCGTTGCCGCATAAGCTGGAACCAACGTATCAAGTTCTCCAAGGCCATAGACGACAGTCCTTTCATCAAAGCAGGTTGTGACCTCACCCTTATCAGGATCAACGTTGGTGATATAACCGATATCGCCGTTGTAAATCTCCTTGTTATAATCATTCTCTACCTGCATCACCTTATCGCCAGTGGCAAAGATCCAGCCAAAACGCTCAATCTTATTGTCACCTGCGGGATTAAGAACGGATTGCAATTCAATATTTAATGATCGAACACCAACCCCCCCACGGTTCATTGGACATAAGACCTGGATATCGCGTATTGGATTGAGACCAAACCGTTTAGGAATGCGATATTTGATGAGCTCTATAATTTTTGAAACCGCTGTTTCCGGGTCGTCAGCCTGGACAAAATAAAAATCACTGTCACCATCTGGTTTCGACAGGTCTGGTATATCCCCCCTGTTAATCTTGTGAGAATTGGTGATGATTTGGCTTTGAGCGGCTTGGCGAAATACCTCGGTCAAACGTACGATAGGTACAGATTCTGAAGAAATAATATCAGCCAGAACTTGCCCGGGACCAACAGAAGGAAGTTGGTCAATATCCCCGACAACAAGCAGTGCAGCATTATCTGGAATGGCCTTTATTACAGCCTGCATCAGCATAACATCCACCATGGACGTTTCGTCGATGACTAACAAATCACAATTAAGTGGATTTTCATCGTTGCGTTTAAAGCCACCACCTTTCGGATTCATTTCGAGTAGGCGATGGATTGTCTTCGCTTCAAACCCAGTTGCTTCTGTCATGCGTTTGGCAGCACGGCCTGTTGGAGCACACAGCAGGATTTGAGTGCCTTTGGCAGCAAGAATTTTAAGGATACTATTCACAGTAGTCGTTTTGCCGACACCTGGACCACCTGTTAGCACCGTGACCTTAGACACCAGAGCTAGACGAATTGCTGCAATCTGGCTTTCTGCCAGTGACAGGTCAGTTTTCCGCTCAATCCAAGGCAAAGCTTTGTCTAGGTCTATCCATGGCCAGGGAAGTTTTCCTTTCATCAACCGCTGAAGGCGTTCGCCAATAAATTTTTCAGCCTTGTACAATCCGGAGAGAAACACGCATGGAGTCTCCTCAACGTGGTCAGCGATCACATTTCCTTCAGACTGCTCCAGATCAAGTGCAGTTTGAGTTAGCGCGTTATCTACTTCCAACAGTTCGATAGCAAGAGAGATAAGCTCATCAGTTGGCAAGCAGCAATGCCCTTTGCCCATAGCTTCGCTCAACGCATATGAGATGCCTGCGCGAACACGGATCATCGCATCTTTTTTGATACCGAGTTTCACGGCAATCGCATCGGCGGTTCTGAACCCAATCCCTCGAATATCCCGAGCTAAGCGATAAGGGTTTTCCGACATGACCTGAATGGCATCGTTGCCGTAGGTTTTGTATATACGAACAGCGCGAGCGGTGCCCACACCATGGCTATGCAGGAATACCATAATTTCACGAACAACTTTCTGCTCTGCCCAAGCGGTCGTTATTCGTTCGGCGCGAACTGGACCAATGCCGTCTACATCCCTCAATAGATCAGAATCATTTTCAATCACATCAAATACCTTATCCTTAAAAGCTTTTACCAGCTTTTTCGCATAAACAGGGCCGATGCCTCTGATCATGCCTGAAGACAGATATTTCTCTATCCCTTCAGTGGAAGTAGGTGCAGAAGTTTTGAGGAAGGTCGCACGGAACTGAAGCCCATGAACGCGGTCATTGTTCCAGTGGCCAGTAACAGTAATCCATTCACCTGCCGAGATGGTTGCTGAATGACCAACGACCGTTACAAGGTCGCGATGTCCCCGCGCCTTGGTACGAAGCACGCAAAATCCATTTTCAGCATTGTGGAATGTCACTCGCTCGACCAATCCCACGAGAATTTCCTTTTCATTCTTAGTTTGATGGTTCACAGCCCTATTCGAAGAGGATCAATCAACACTTTTTCCTCATTCGCCTCATGGTACACTTCTTTCCTGGTCAGTCGATCTTGTTATCTCAGAGAGGTAGGCGACAAGCACCAAATCCAATTCCTGGAATTCTGGCCAGAGAACATCTTCACAAAACTTGATGGAGCAGAGACAATGATACGGTCTGGTGATGCTGTCGCTGATAACGGTAGGGGTTGAGATCATAGTGGCGACAAAGCGCACAAAACAATTGCTGGAACGGGGGATCTGGCAGGCTAAATTGTATCTCTACCGACTTTTCAGTTTGTTTTAAGCATTTTCTGATGCGCTCAGCAACCGCATCGGTAGCAGTTTTTTCTCTGGTGGTTCCTGCGCTAGAAAAAAGAGTTTCTATCTTTCGAAGCTTTTCACGCAATTCTGTTTCGCCTATCATTAGAACACCTCCGATAGTCAGCTACTTTGTCTATCTCTTTGCATTGAGATGGATTTAATGATTTTTCCGAAAATTTACTATCTTATTTAACGCCCTGTACTAACTAGATAATTCTATCAGATTTAAATATAATCTAGGCATCTATACCACCATATTTACGTACACCACTTAGCAAAAATTCTCGGCGGAGATCATAACAAAGGAAACAGTAAAAACACCATTCTCTGTTTACTTCAGAATCGTCAGTATTGGCATTAAGAAATTGTTGAAATCTAATGATTTGAGGAATTTTCATGTATTTTGTTGTATTTGAGAGCCCTTTCACAAGGTGCTGACGGATTCTGGCCGTGTTCTTTATATGGCAATGGGTATTTGTTAACGTCTAAGACTACACACTGCTTGCCACTGTGATCCTGATCACGGCTTTTCTTGATGGTTCAGTAACGACAGCCTTATACTGCGGATTGTCCTGTCGGGCCTTCTTCACACAATAGCCTTTGTTGCTATAAATCTCGCCCCGATCAGGGCGGATATGCCTTGGGCCGTCAGAGACATCCGCCAAAGTAGCTGCAATCTTGTCAACCAGACTCGATGCTGACGTGTTCCTTATAGTGACATACATAATAGTGACATACATACCATTTTATCCTGCAAGGGTGTGGGCGGCTGTGGCAAGACGTTGCTGGCTACAACCCTCCTCGCACAATACCTTGCTAGCAAAGATCTCGATCCAGTTTGTCTGGATAACATCCGGTCCACCAGATTTTTAGCACCTGCAAGGTTTTAAATGTTGGCGTCTGGCCATCATGAATAGCGATGACATTGATCTGCGCACCTTTGATCATATTGCTGAAATCGTTTCCTCTCTGGAAGCCAGCCGTCCTGTTGTCATCGACAATGGGGCGGCTGGCTTTATACCTTTGTGTGCCTATGTTGTCTCCAATGACATTGTTGGCCTTTTCAAAGCAATGGAGCATACATTTTTCGTGCATACCCTCATCCTTGGTGGTCAATCCCTTTCCGATACCCTCAGCGGGTATGTCGCACTGGCCGAACTCGTGGTGTGGATGAATGGCTTCTTTGGAGTAATGGCAAAACGCTTGAAGACTTGGCCCCTTTCAAGAAATATGCTGATCGCATCCATGCTGTGATCCCTTTGCCAGCGCCGATCCACGGCACTTTTCTCGTGATCTGGAAGATTTGCTGCGCGATCATCTGAACTTTGCTGAAGGAATCCTGTCCCATGATGGTTAAAGCCTCATGATTCGCCAGCGCCTGAGATGACTTTGGCGACGAAAGTCAATCGAATAGCTTATGCATCAACTGTATCATATTATCGTCTTTTGACTATAAGGCTAGCAACTTACTAGGAGAAGAAAGGCTGCATCATTGATCTTCTGGAAAAAACTACTGAGGATATTCCAGATCACAAGGTCTTGCAGATCAGCAACGGGGGGAGCGTTTGGTACGTTGCGCTTCAAATTGCCAAAGCGACGACAGATAAGGCCAATAAATATGAAGTTGAAACAGGCCAGCCGTTTACTGTGGGTGCAGTCGTTTTGACCAGCATGAGAAATGGTGAATTTGGCTATAAAGCTTTTGATGAGACTTGTGACCTTTGCGAGGCCAGAGCGCCAAAGGGGCATGATTGACAAACTTACTCTGATCAAGGATGCAAGCAGCTTTTCCGCCAAGTGGCGCATCAGGTGTCTGGAGAATCTCCTTCAATCTGCACCGATCAAGGAAGGTTGCCGAATTATTTTTGATGAACCACTGGTGTTGACGACTAAGCACACAGCTCGGGAATTTTTTGTAATTGACGTACCACGCAAAAAGAAGATCGGTGTATTTTGAGTGCTGTGAAACGAGGGGGAATGTATCGCATTAGCAATTTTAGCAACAGAAAATATTCTGTTGCTTGGAACCAGTCATTCACAAACAGCCTCAAACCGATTTAAGCCACCGTCTCTTTACAGGTTGCGGCGGTTTTTTATTATCCGTGGAACTGAGCTTGAGGCGAAGAGAGTTGGTTGTTCACACAACCATAGAGAGGGGAACAGGATTATGAAATCGCTTACCCTTGTTGGCCTTTTGAGAGCCGACGTTTCCATCAACGGCCTTCAGAATGGTCAGGAGGTTGCAACATTCTCACTAGCAACCGACGATAGCTATAAGGACTGTCATGGCGAGTGGCAAAATCGTACCGATTGGCATCGTATAGTGACATTCTAGAAAGGTCTCATTGGCGTCTTGCGTAAGTACGCTAAAATGAAGGCCGTTCTGGTGGCTGTTCAGGGCATGGACGCGGGAATTTACCGATGCCAATACCTGCGAAAGACGTTGGATCACTGAAGTTCAACTGAACCCGGTTCACTCTCAAGTGCAGTTTCTCGATAGGCTGGAAAGTGCTGATCAGGATCAGTCTGCTCAAGATCAGGGATCAGGTGCAGACACCTATCGATGATGAAATTCCGTTCTGAGTGCCAGGCAAGCTGCCCGGTATCTTGCAGGTGAAAGTCCTTGTCGCAGTAGTTGATGATTTGACTGCGTAGCTATGGCGTGTATGTGAGGAGTGATCCGGGCATGGGAACGACGCCGACTAACGTAGCCCCCGGACCTGAACCGTGGGCGCGAGCCAAGCCGCCGTAACGTGCTGACAAGCCCCGTAAATTTCAGCCATACCGTTATATGTCAGGGGCG